>JAJPXI010000148.1 GCA_021205585.1 Oscillospiraceae bacterium | reverse complement strand
CCTGCGGGGGACGACGGAGGGCCTGGGCGGGACTGTCCCGCCTTTCGGGGCGGGCTGAAGCGACGCCGGCCAGCCCTGCGCCGGCGGGGAATAATCCGGCTGATTTCATATTGGAGGTGGAATCAGCCGGAGCCGAGGAAGGGTATCTGCGCGGGTATGCGCCGTTCGCAGCTTATTCCCATAAAGCACCGTTTGAAGCCACCGCGCGGTGGCTTCAAACGGTGCTTTTGCGGAACACGAAGAAACGCTGCCCGCAGTAATTCAGGAAAACGAAGATACACATCCCGGCCAACATGGCGATATTGTCCTGCCAGTTCCCCGGCAGGCCGGAGAACAGCAGGCGAATCAGCGGCTTCGCCGCGCCGTAGGCCAGAAGATAGCAGGCGGTGATATTGACCGTGAATTTCAAGATCCCTTTCACAGAGTTGTCCCTGCTCTGAAAGGTGAAGTATTTATTCAGGAAATAGCTAAGGAAGCACTGATTAAATGCGCCTGCGGCGTCTGGCGGAACTTTTCCGCCAAAAGCGCGTTGCAAAAGTTTGACATACATACAGTATGCCTGCACTTTTGCGCCTTCTTTTGTCGCAAAATTTCTCGCCATCCGCTCTTGCCGATTTAATCAGTCCTTCCCTAAGGATGCTGCCAAATATGTAATTGGACGCGGACGAAATCCAGTAACTCAAATGCAGCAGGTTGTAAAAGGCGAACATGACCGCCGTCCCAAACAGGGTGTTGGCGGCGCTGACAAGGATGAATTTCCAGAATGTTTTGTCAAAAAATCTGCGAAGCATTTGTTGTTTCTTTCCTCACGCTATCCTGCGCCGCCACATGTATTTCACGCACCAGATAGATTGGCCGGCGCTTGGTTTCCAAATAGGTCTTCGCCAGGTACTGCCCCAAAACCCCGATGAAAAACAGCTGAACCCCAGAGAGCAGTACGACGATGCACACAAGCGACGGCCACCCCTGGGTCGGGTCTCCAAAAATTAGCGTCCTTATGATAATGACCACAATAAATATGACCGCCACAAGGCAGAGAAACAGGCCCAGCACGGAGGACAGCACCAGCGGCACGGTGGAATAGGCGACGATTCCATCCAGCGCATAGATAAACAGCTTCCAGAAAGACCACTTGGTTTCCCCGGCCACCCGCTCCACATTTTCATATTCAAGCCACTTTTTGCGGTAGCCCACCCATCCAAAAATGCCTTTGGAAAATCGGTTGTATTCCCCGACGGAGAGGATGGCCTCCACCACCTGCCGAGTCATCATCTGGTAATCCCTCGCCCCGTCCACAATCTCCGTTTTTGACATTGCGTTAATAAGCCGGTAAAACAGCCGGGCGAAAAAGGAGCGGATGGGCGGCTCCCCTTTGCGCGTGACCCGCCTTGTCCCCACGCAGTCGTATCCGTTTTCCCGAATTTCACGGAGCATCTGCGGGAGCAGCTCCGGCGGATCCTGCAAATCCGCGTCCATCAGCACGGCGTAGTCCCCGGAGCAGTTTTGCAGCCCGGCGTAGAGCGCCGCTTCCTTGCCGAAGTTGCGGGAAAAGGAGACGTAATGCACCCTGTTATCCTGATTCGCCAATATCTTGATAATATTCAAAGTATCGTCTGTGGAACCATCATCCACAAACAAGTATTCAATGTTTACATCGAGTTCTGACGCATATTTTTCGACGGTCTGATAAAACACAGGTACGGTGTCCTGCTCATTTAACACCGGAACCACCACGGACAGTAACTTTGGTTTCACCGTGTTCTTTCGTTCCATACAATTACTCTCCCAGTTTAACAACAATAACGCCGTCGATGATTGCCACGCTCCCTTCCTCCGGATAGCACGGCATAGCAGCCACCTCATCGTCCGTCTGCATCTGTAACCATGTTTCGGAATCTGCTATAATTGCTGGATTCAGCAGAACATAGTCAAAATATGCCTGGTAGTATCTACGTCCGGCCGCTCCTAATACATATGAGCTTGTACTTCCTGTTAACGTATAAATGCGTTCAAATCCTGGGATGCCATCCAACAGAGAATCAGGCTTTCCGACAAACACAACAGGCGTCTCACCAGTTACATATCCATCACAGCTTTCCATTCGATAAACAATCCGTGTAAACAATGACAAATTAGCATCTTGTTCCAAATCTTTTTTCAGATATGCAGCATTTGCCGTCTGTACATTTCCCCATAGTATGATAAGAACCAAAACAGTTATTACAATGCGCTGTCCACTCTTAATGATTGGTTTCATCGTATCGAAATGGTTCACTGTCCACCAGGCAATCAACAGGACAAATAGATACACCAACCAGATTGCATAGTACATCAAATCATGCGACATTCCTCCCGTCAGTGTATAAACGACGTTCATGCCAATCGGAAGTGACGCGATTAAGATAAGGGTAAAAATTTTTTCTTTTATGTGAATCTCCTTTTGAACAATTCTAAGCAAAATAATTATTCCAGCTATGGCAATCATGGCGATGTGAATTCCAAAGACAACGGGTTCAGAATATACAGACGTGGCAGTTAAAATCTGATAGCAAGTGTAAAGGTATCCATAGACTGCCGTGCGAATCATTTCCGGTATCTGCATGGATAAAATTGTATCAATAGAGTTGTAATTCCCTGATATCAACGAAACACTGGTTACAAAACAGACGATTTTCATTGCAAAAAAGTACAACACTCCGCCTCCAATTATCATTCCTATACTTTTTATACACTTTTTAATTGCGGCCTGGAACCTTTCGCCGTTGAGCAGATGCATAATTAAATACAACAAAATCAGTGTAATTGTAACTGAAACAAAGCTCTGATAAAATCCCATCGAGAGGCAAACGGGAATCATACCATATAGAAATCCCTTGTCATATTTTCCCCACAGATAAACCGCAAAGACAGACAGTAGTAACGCCAGCATATTGCAATCCAAATCATGGATGTAGGTAGCAGCTGTTGCAATAACGGTTATATTTGCAGTAAAAATACCGGCGATTAAAACAGTCAGAAATTTTGAATGGATATCAAATATTTTTATGACGAGGAAAACCGCTACGTTGATGTAGAGTAACGAAATGAGTCCTATCAACCAGGGTAATGTTGTAATTCCCCGCACGAGGATTCGATATGCCGGGACAAAAACTCTCCCTAATTGTATCCTCCACTCGTTGCCAAATACCGCCGCATTAAACTCGTCCAAAGAATCATGTGAAAAAGAACTGTGAAGAAAGATGTAGGCATGAGCGGCCAATCCCCACATAAAGGTCGCAATAAGGCACAGGAGAATCAATTTGCGGTTCCTTTTGAACACAACTATAATGTTGTTGATATATACCCCAGTATATAACATTTTTTTGGATCGCTGGATATCGAAGTGATCTGGGGATTTTTCATTCATTAGTGAACGCCCTGCCTTTCAAAAAGCGTATGTTTTCATTAAAATTTCCATTCCGTGTGCTGCCGCAAACGGCACAAATAGCCATGAAAACGCTATTTTTCACACTAAACCACAGAATGTCCCTTCTGTGGTAAAGAAAAAAACAAACCCGAAAGCAAGGATGAAATAAACGGAGAATATCCCATTTATAACCTGCTTTCGGGCAGCAGAAAAGCCGATTTGAGGAAAAGCTTTCCCAAACCGGTCACATTATTATGCCTAAAATGCCTCACATGAAAAAATTCCGCTGATTTTTCCAAATCATGTTTTGACAAACCCGTGTAAATGTGCCACAATAAGTAAAAGCAGAGGAACAGCGGCATATGTATCAGCGGCACTTTACCACAGAAGGGACATTCTGTGGTTTCTTTTTTTATGGGCTGCAGGCCGGAATCCAGACTGCTGTGCTGGCCGGGTAACGGCCATGCAGAAGCAGACGGTTTCTAAGGAAGGACTGATTAAATCGGCAAGAGCGGATGGCGAGAAATTTTGCGA
>JAJPXI010000190.1 GCA_021205585.1 Oscillospiraceae bacterium | reverse complement strand
TAAACGCAACATATCAAATGCCGGGTGTTGCGTTTACTTTGGAAATTGAGGGCGCTGAAAAAAATATATTCAACCGGCTATAAACCCATTGACAAAGTAGGTTTATGGGTGTATGATAGTGCAGGAATCCTGCCCCGGGGCCGTCCGAGGAATAAAAATGGCCGCCTTGGGGAAACAGGAGTTCAATGATTGTAAAAAAAGGAGCGACGAGGAATGGAACCACTGCGGGGAACGGTAATCGCCGTCTGCGTCAGCGATAAAAAAGGCGTGGAGAAACACGCCGTGGAGCAGGTGCGCCTGGTGCCCGACTTCGGCATCGAGGGCGATGCCCACGCCGGCCACTGGCATCGGCAGGTCAGCCTGCTGTCCTACGATAAGGTGCTGGAGTTCAACGCCCAGGGCGCCAACGTGACCCACGGGGCCTTCGGGGAAAACCTGGTGGTGGAGGGCGTGGACTTCAAAAGCCTGCCCATCGGCAGCCTGTTCACTGTGGGGCCGGTGCGCCTGCGCCTGACCCAGATCGGCAAGGAGTGCCACAGCCACTGCGCCATCTACCAGCGCATGGGCCGGTGCATCATGCCCACCGAGGGCGTGTTCGCCGAAACCCTGGCCGGGGGAACCATCCGGCCGGGGGACGTGCTGACGGTTCATCCTCCTGTGTCTGAACAAGAAAAGGAGGTGCTTGCATGATTTACGCGGACAACGCGGCGACCACAAAGCCCAGCGCCGCCGCTATCCAGGCCATGCTGCCCTACCTGGAGGACGTGTGGGGCAACCCCTCCAGCCTGTACCAGGCGGGGCAGAAGGCGGCGGAGGGCCTGTGGGATGCCAGGGAGCGGGTGGCCGCCTGCATCGGGGCCTCCCCCAGGGAGATTTACTTCACCTCTGGCGGCAGCGAGGCGGACAACCAGGCCATCCTGTCCGCCGCCCGCCAGGGGGCGCGGAAAGGGAAAAAGCACATTATTTCCACCGCCTTTGAGCACCACGCCGTCCTCCACACCCTGAACCGCCTGGAAAAAGAGGGCTTCGAGGTTGAGCTGCTGGACGTGGGACGCGTGGGAAATGTCACCGCCCAACAGGTGGAGCGGGCCATCCGGCCGGACACCTGCCTGGTAACGGCCATGTACGCCAACAACGAGATCGGCTCGGTGCTGCCCATCGCGGACATCGGGGCGGTCTGCCGGGCCGGAAAGGTGCCCTTCCACACCGACGCGGTGCAGGCCGCGGGCCATCTGCCCATCGACGTGCAGGCCCAGAACATCGACCTGCTCTCCCTGTCCGGCCACAAGTTCCACGGGCCCAAGGGGGTGGGGGCGCTGTATGTGCGCCGGGGAATCCCCCTGCTCAACCTGATTGAGGGCGGGGCCCAGGAGCGGGGCAAGCGGGGCGGCACGGAAAATATGCCCGCCATCGCGGGCATGGCCGCCGCCCTGGAGGAGTCCTGCGCCCACATGGAGCGGAATACGGAAAAGCTGCTGGCCATGCGCCGGCGGCTGGTCGAGGGTCTGTCCCAGATTCCCCACAGCGCTCTGAACGGCGACCCGGTCAACCGCCTGCCCGGAAATGTCAACTTCTGCTTCGAGGGAGTGGAGGGGGAGAGCCTGCTGCTGCTCCTGGACGACAGGGGCATCTGCGCCTCCTCCGGCTCGGCCTGCACCTCCGGCTCCCTGGACCCCAGCCACGTCCTGCTGGCCATCGGGCGGCCCCACGAGGTGGCCCACGGCTCCCTGCGGCTGACCCTGTGCGGGGAGAACACCATGGAGGACGTGGAGGAAATCCTGCGCCAGGTGCCCCAGGTGGTGGACTACCTGCGCAATATGTCCCCGCTCTGGAAAGATAAGCTTTCCGGAAAGCGCGCTTTTGTGTTATAATAGCCGCAAAGCGTCTATTATAGATTTCACGGCCGTGCCGCCGGAGGCGGTACATGGCCAATTATACCCCATTTGCCTTGCAAATGTGGTATAATACTATAGAAAGGAAGATTTACTATGGCGCTGTACAGCGATAAGGTCATGGATCATTTCAGGAACCCCCGGAACGTGGGCGTCATCGAAAACGCCGACGGCGTGGGCGAGGTGGGCAACGGCAAGTGCGGGGATATTATGAAAATCTACCTGCGCATCGAGGACGAAATCATCACCGACGTGAAGTTTGAAACCTTCGGCTGCGGCTCGGCCATCGCCTCCAGCTCCATGGCCACCGAGCTGATCAAGGGCAAGCCCCTGTCCCAGGCCCTGGAGCTGACCAACAAGGCGGTCACCGAGGCCCTGGACGGCCTGCCCGCCCACAAGCTGCACTGCTCCGTGCTGGCCGAGGAGGCCATCAAGGCGGCGGTGAAGGACTACTACGACAAAAACGGCATCGAATACGACCACAGCCAGTTCCCGGACTGCGACGACTGCGAGGGCTGCTGTTACGTTTGAGGAAGCGCCGATTCCATGCGTCTGCGGCGGTTGAATCAGCCTTTCCCGGAGGATGCCAGGGCGGTGAACGGATGGAACGGATGGAAGAAAACAATCGGGCGCTGATTGCCATGAGCGGCGGGGTGGACTCCTCAGTGGCCGCCTACCTGACCATGGAGCAGGGCTACGACTGCCTGGGCTGCACCATGAAGCTCTTCCAGGGGGAGCGGGGCGGCAGCTGCTGCTCCCTGGAGGACGTGGAGGACGCCCGTGCGGTGGCCCGCCGCCTGGGGATGCCCTACTATGTGTTCAATTTTTCCGACCGGTTTCAAGAGGCCGTCATGGAGCCCTTCGTGCGCAGCTACCAGCGGGGGCGCACCCCCAACCCCTGCATCGAGTGCAACCGCCGCCTGAAATTCGACTGCCTGCTGGAGCGCGCCATTGTGCTGGGCTGCGGCAAACTGGTCACGGGGCACTACGCCCGCGTCCAGCGGGAGGGGAACCGGTATGTGCTAAAAAAGGCCCTGAACCCGGACAAGGACCAGAGCTACGTCCTCTATATGCTGACCCAGGCCCAGCTGGCGCACATCCTGTTTCCCCTGGGCGGGCTGGACAAGGAGCAGGTTCGGCGGCTGGCCGGGGAGCAGGGCTTCCTCAACGCCCAGAAGCCGGACAGTCAGGACATCTGCTTTGTCCCCGACGGGGACGTGGGGAATTTCATCCAGCGGTACACCGGCGCGCCCCTGCCGCCGGGGGACTTTATAGATTCCCAGGGCCGGGTGCTGGGACGGCACCGTGGCCTGGCCCGGTATACCATCGGCCAGCGGCGGGGCCTGGGGGTGTCCCTGGGGGAGCGCCGCTATGTGTGCGCCCTGAACCCGGAGGCAAACACCGTGACCCTGGGTGACAACCGGGAGCTGTTCCGCCGGGGCCTGTGGGTGGGGGATTTCAACTGGATTTCCGGCGCGCCGCCGGGGGACAGCTTTTCCTGCGCGGCGAAAATCCGCTACCGCCAGCCGGAGCAGCCCGCCCAGGCCGCCGTCCGGGAGGACGGCACGGTGGCCGTCACCTTCCAGCGCCCTCAGCGTGCCGTCACCCCCGGCCAGGCCGTCGTCCTCTACGACGGCGACACGGTACTGGGCGGCGGCGTCATCGAGGGAGATATTCCATAAAAGTGATTTCCATAAAGAGTATATACCCCCCAGTCCGCACGGCTGCCTGCCCGCGCGGGCCGGGGGGGTGTCATTTTTGTTTATTGCTTGTAATCCGGCTCCTCATACTTCTTTCAGATTAAAATGAAATATGTAGGGCCTACTGAAAAACCACAAAAGTAACAGGATAGGAACAGGTAAAGAACAGAAGCACGAGAAAACGTTGAAAATTCGATGTTTTTCAAGCTATGTTATGACCCTTTGACAACCGCCGGGGCAAATTTTTCGCAATGGTGAGCAAATCTCAATTTTCAAAGGAAACGTGGCATATCAAATGCCGGATATTGCGTTTACTTTGGAAATTGAGGCGAAAAAATCTTTGGTCAATTTTCAGAGTAAACGCAACAGAATCAGACAAAATGCAACAGGTTGCG
>JAJPXI010000122.1 GCA_021205585.1 Oscillospiraceae bacterium | reverse complement strand
GTGCTGACCAGTCCCCAGCCGGCCCACTGGCCCACGGGGATTAAAACGGCGGAAATCAGGGCCGCCCACAGCATGGGCCCCCGGAGCTTCCCCTCCCCCGCGGCCCGCAGCAGCTCAAAGGCCGCAAAGCCGGACACGATGACCATCGCGCCGCACCAGCACCAGCCGGGCAGAAACAGGATGATGAACAGCAGCAGGGGAACAAAAATAACCGCGACGATAATTCGCTTGGCGATGTCAAACACCTCCATACCGGCGGGAGCGGCGCTGATAGACGGCCAGGGCCCGGCACAGCTCCCGCTGGTCAAAGTCGGGCCACAGCACGTCGGTAAAATAGAACTCCGCGTAGGCCGACTGCCAGGGCAGGAAGTTGGACAGCCGCTGCTCCCCGCTGGGGCGGATGACCAGATCCGGGTCGGGCACGCCGGCAGAATAGAGGTAGTCGGAAAAGCTCTCCTCGCTCAGGGCAGCGGGGTCGGCCCGGCCCGCCGCGCAGTCGGCGGCAAAGGCTCTGGCCGCCCGGACGATTTCGTCCCGGCCTCCGTAGTTCAGGCAGATGTTGACCTGGCAGCCCTCGTAGCGCTTGGAAATTTCTTCTGTCTCCAGGCAAAGCCGGCGCAGCCGCTCGTTCAGCTGTGACAGATCCCCGAAGAATTTCATCTTTACCCGGTCCCGCTCTATCTTCCCGATGGCCTCCACCAGATACTTTTCCAGCAGATCCATGATGGAGGCCACCTCGTCGGCAGGGCGCTTCCAGTTCTCCGTGGAAAAGGCGTACACCGTCAGGTACTCCAGGCCGATGTCCCTGCAATAGGTGGCGATGGTGCGGAAAGTTTCGGCCCCGGCTGCGTGCCCAGCCTTCCGGGGCAGGCCCCTGGCCTTGGCCCAGCGGCCGTTGCCGTCCATGATGATGGCCACATGGTGGGGCAGATGCTGGAAGTCTACCTCTGGTATATTCTCCCGCTTTTTGAAAAATGCCATGCCGGTTACACCGCCAGAAGCTCGGCTTCCTTTTTGGCGGTCAGGTCGGAAATCTCCTTACAGCGTTTGTCGGTGATGTCCTGGATCTCCTTTTCGTGCTCCTTCCGGTCGTCCTCGGTCAGCTCCCCCTGCTTTTCCAGGGCCTTGTACTTCTCCATGGCGTCCCGGCGGATGTTCCGGATGGCCACCTTGCCGTTTTCCCCGTATTTGCGCACCTGCCGGGTCAGCTCCTTGCGCCGCTCCTCGGTCAGCTGGGGGAAGGTCAGGCGGACGACCCGGCCGTCGTTCTGGGGATTGATTCCCAAATCGGAGGCCTGGATGGCCTTTTCAATGGCCTTGAGCAAAGAGGCGTCCCAGGGCTGAATCATCAGCACCCGGGGGTCGGGGGTGGAGATGGCGGCCACCTGGTTGAGCGGGGTGGCCGTGCCGTAGTAGTCCACGGTGATGCGGTCCAGCACGCTGCTGCTGGCCCGGCCTGCCCGGACGGCGGCGAAGTCGCTTTTGACCACCTCGATGGTCTTTTGCATTTTATTGTCATAGTCCCGGTTGAGCTCTTTCATGGTCGATTCCTCCTGGTCAGTCTTTTACGATGGTGCCGATTTTCTCCCCCCGAATGGCCCGGAGGATGTTTTCCGGATCCTTCAGGGCGAACAGCAGCACGGGGATTTTGTTGTCCATGGACAGGGAGGTGGCGGTGGAGTCCATCACCTGCAAGTGCTGGGCCAGCACGTCCCCGTAGGTAATCGAGTCGTATTTCACCGCGTCGGGATCCAGATGGGGGTCGGCGGAGTAGACCCCGTCGATGTTCTTGGCCAGCAAAATGACGTCCGCCCCGATCTCGGCCGCCCGGAGAACGGCAGCGGTGTCGGTGGAAAAGAAGGGACTGCCGGTACCGCAGCCGAAGATAACCACTCGGCCCTTTTCCAGGTGGCGGATGGCCCTGGAGCGGATATAAGGTTCGGCGATGGCGCGCATTTCAATGGCGGTCTGCACCCGCACGTCCACGCCCTTCTGCTCCAGCACATCGGCCACGGCCAGGGCGTTGATGCTGGTGGCCAGCATCCCCATATGGTCGGCCCGGGTGCGCTCCATCTGATCGCCCCCGTCCTTCACACCCCGCCAGAAGTTCCCGCCGCCGACAACGATGCCCACCTGGACGCACAGCTCCACGCACCGCCGGATGACGTCGCACACCCGGCCAATCATGGCGAAGTCCAGCCCCCGGGAGGCCTCTCCGGCCAGAGCCTCGCCGCTGATTTTCAGCAGCACACGGCGGTATTTCACATCTTCCATTGTTCACACATCCTTTGTGCTTCATTCTTCCAAAGGCGCGCCCCGCCCGCCGGGGCGGGCTGCCGAAGCCTTCCGCGCCATCTGCCCTATATTATAATGCGCGGCGCGCAAAACCGCAAGCACGGAAAATTCCAATTTTGTTCCAAAACCGGCCCGCCGTCCTTTTATTCCTCCAGCATGGCCAGCAGCTCTTCCTCGCTCAAAACGGGGACGCCCAGTTCCTCCGCCTTTTGCAGCTTGGAGCCGGGGGCGCTGCCAGCCACCACATAGGCGGTCTTTTTGGATACGGATCCGGAGACCTTTCCCCCCTGGCCTTCGATTAGGGCCCTGGCCTGCTCCCGGCTCATGCCCTCCAGCGTCCCGGTCAGCACAAAGGTCTGCCCGGCCAGGCGGCTGCCCGCCGGCTGGGCCAGGCTGACGGTGTTCACCCCCGCCTGCTCCAGGGCGGCCATCAGATGGCGGCCCTGGCCGCTGCCCAGCCAGTCCTTCAGGCTGCGGGCGGTAATCTCCCCGATGTCCTCCACCGCTGTCAGCTCCTCCAGGCTGGCCTGGCACAGCGCCTCCAGGCTGCCGAAGCGGGCGGAGAGAACCTGGGCCGCCTTCTGCCCCACCTGACGAATGCCAAAGGCGAACAGCAGCCGGGACAAATCGTTCCCCTTGGAACGCTCGATGGCGGCCAGCAGGTTGTCCGCCGACTTCTCCCCCAGCCGCTCCAGGGCGGCCACCTGCTCCGCATTCAGGGAATACAGGTCTGCGGCGGTCTCCACCAACCCGGCCTCCACCAACTGCTCCACCACGGCGGGGCCCAGGCCCTCGATGTCCATGGCGTTCCGGCTGGCGAAGTGGGTCAGGTTGCGCAGGCGCTGGGCGGGGCACTCGGCCCCGGTGCAGCGCAGATGGGCCCCGTCCTCGTCCCGAACCACCGGCGCGCCGCAGACCGGGCAGCGCTCCGGCAGGCGGTAGGGCTGCGTCCCCTCCGGCCGTTTTTCCATGACCACCCGGACAATCTCCGGGATAATCTCTCCTGCCTTCTGCACCAGCACCGTGTCTCCGATCCGGATGTCCTTTTCAGTGATATAGTCCTGGTTGTGCAGGGTGGCGTTTGTCACAGTGGTACCCGCCAGGCGCACCGGAGCCACCACCGCCTTGGGGGTCAGAACGCCGGTGCGCCCCACCTGCACCACAATCTCCTGCACCACCGACTCCTTCTGCTCCGGGGGATACTTGTAGGCCGCCGCCCAGCGGGGGAATTTGGCCGTGCTGCCCAGCTGCGCTCGGCCCGCCAGCGCGTCCAGCTTGACCACCGCCCCGTCGATGTCGCAGGAATAGCCCTCCCTGCGCGCCCCGATGCGCTCCACCTCTTCCAGCGCACTGCGGATGTCGGGGGCGGGGACGCGCTCCACCACCTTGAATTTCATCCCCTCCAGCCAGTCCAGGGCTTGGCTGTCCCGCTGGAAGTCCATACCCTCTACATATTGAATGTTAAAAATCAGGATGTCCAGCCTGCGCTGGGCGGCCACTTTGGCGTCCAGCTGCCGCAGGGAGCCGGCGGCGGCGTTGCGGGGGTTGGCCAGCAGGGCCTCCCCCCTGTCCCGGCGCTGGTCGTTCAGCTGCTGAAAAACCGGCCTGGGCATGAACACCTCCCCCCGGACGATGAGGACTGGGGGGGCGTTTTCCAATTTTAAGGGGATGGAGCGGACGGTGCGGAGGTTTTCCGTCACGTCCTCCCCCACTGCCCCGTCCCCCCG
>JAJPXI010000207.1:52929-79805 GCA_021205585.1 Oscillospiraceae bacterium | reverse complement strand
CCTGGAGCTGTCCGGGCCGGTGGCGGTGCGCTACCCCAGGGGGGGCGAGGACGGGGGCTGGCTGGAGGATTGCTCGGAGGGCGCGGCCACCCTTGTGCGGGAGGGCCGGAATGTCACCCTGTTGGGGTATGGCACGCAGATTCCCGTTCTGCTTCGGACGGCCCAGCGCCTTTCCCGGGAAAACATCGAGGCGGAGGTTGTAAAGCTGAACAGCATTACACCCATTGATTATGATACAATTTTTTGCTCTGTCCAAAAGACCGGGCGGTTGCTGACTGCGGAGGAGTGCGTGGAGATGAACTGCGTGGGCCAGCGGGTGCTGGCCGAGGCCGCCCGGCGGGAGGTTCCTCTGCGCGCCGCCGCGCTGCAAAATCTGGGCCGGGGCTTTGTGACCCACGGGAGCGTGGAGCAGCTGCGGCGGCTGTGCGGTCTGGACGAGGATTCCCTGTTTCAAAAGGCCCTGGAGGTGTGCAAACGTGGCTAAGAAGCGGCTGGATGTGCTCCTGGTGGAGCGGGGGCTGCTGGAGAGCCGCCAGAAGGCACAGGCCCTGATTATGTCCGGCCAGGTCTATGTGGACGGCGTCCCCGTCACCAAGGCGGGCAGTCCCACCAATGAGACGGCGGTGCTGGAGCTGCGGGGCGCGCCCCTGCCCTACGTCAGCCGGGGAGGGCTGAAGCTGGAAAAGGCGCTGGAGGTTTTTCCGATTTCCCTTGCGGGCAAGACGGCGGCGGACATCGGGGCCGCTCCCGGGGGCTGCACCGACTGTATGCCCCAGCGGGGGGCGAGGAAGGGCTACGCCGTGGACGTGGGCTACGGCCAGCTGGCCGGGAGCCTGCGCCAGGACGGGCGGGTGGTCTGCCTGGAGCGCACCAACGCCCGCTATCTGACAAAGGAGCAGATTCCGGAACCCCTGGACTTTGCCAGCGTGGACGTGTCCTTCATCTCTCTGAAGCTGATTCTGCCCCCTCTGCGGGCTTTGCTGAAGCCGGAGAGCCGGACGGTCTGTCTGGTCAAGCCCCAGTTTGAGGCGGGGCGGGAGCAGGTGGGGAAAAAGGGCGTGGTGCGGGATTCGGCGGTGCATTTGGCGGTGCTGGAACGATTTCTGGGCCACGCCGCCCAGGCCGGCTTCTCCGTGGCCGGTCTGACCTACTCGCCCATTCGGGGGCCGGAGGGCAACATTGAATATTTAGGCTGCCTGGCCCCAGGGACGGCGCCGCCCCAGGGCCTGGACTTGAAGGGCCTGGTCGAAGAATCCCACCGGGCGCTGCAATAATTCTCATTGATGGATGGAAGGAAATCAGCCATGCGTATTGTACTCAGCCCAAACCCATACCGGGACAGGGGCCTGCGGGCCGCCCAGGCCGCCCGGAAGATTCTGAAAAACGCCGGCGTGGAAACCACCATCTGCCTGCCCTTTGACCTGGACGGCGGCAGCCGGGTGGAGCTGCCCCGGCACCTGGAGTATGAAAAGATCGAAACGGCCCTCCCAGGGGCGGATCTGCTGGTCTGCTTCGGGGGGGACGGCACCATCCTCCACTCCGCCCGGCACGCCAACGAGTACGGCATCCCCATTTTGGGGGTCAACATGGGGAGCGTGGGATTTTTGGCGGAGCTGGAACACAGCGAGCTGTCCCAGCTGGGCAGGCTGGGCAAGGGTTCCTTCGCCGTGGAGGAGCGGATGATGCTGGACGTGTCCGTCCTGCGGGAAGGCAAGCAGGTGTTTCACGACACCGCGCTGAACGACGTCGCTTTGATGAAAAGCGCCCTGGGCCGGGTGCTGGACATCAAGCTCTCCTGCGGCCAGATGAAAATGACAGAGTTCTCCGGGGACGGGGTGCTGGTTTCCACCCCTACCGGCTCCACCGGCTACGCCCTGTCCGCCGGAGGCCCGCTCATAGAGCCCACGGCGGAAAACCTGCTCGTCACCCCCGTCTGCGCCCACGCGGTGGACGCCAGGCCCGTGGTGCTCAGCGCCCAGCGGTCCGTGTCCATCCGGCTGGGGAAGGGGTCGAGGAAGGCCGCCTATCTGACAGTGGACGGGGGCAAGGGCTTCCGCTTTTCAGAGCGGGACACGGCGCTCGTCAAAAAATCCGACCGCGTCACCCGTCTGGCCCGGCTGTCGCAGCGTACATTTTTTGACATTCTACACAAA
This sequence comes from Oscillospiraceae bacterium, assembly GCA_021205585.1. Lineage (GTDB taxonomy): Bacteria > Bacillota > Clostridia > Oscillospirales > Oscillospiraceae > JAJPXI01. The sequence continues at coordinate 77,652 of JAJPXI010000207.1, read as the reverse complement.
AAGTTTGGAAAGGGTTAGCCGCATGAAAGAGGCAAGACAGGAGGAGATTCTCCGCATTATTACGGAAATGGAAGTCGAGACTCAGGAGCAGCTGCTGGAGGAATTGTCCCGGCGGGGCATTCAGACCACTCAGGCCACCGTCTCCCGGGACATCAAACAACTGCACATCTCCAAGGCCCTGTCCGAGCGGGGGGTCTACCGCTACACCGCCCCCGGCGGGCGGGAGGCGGCGGATCGGGAGAAACGCCTGTGCAAGATTTTCCGCCAGTGCGTGGTCTCTTTCGATTTCGCCCAGAACATCGTGGTGGTCAACACCATGCCCGGCCTGGCCTCCGCCGCCGCCGCCGCCCTGGACGGCATGGAGCAGCCCGACATGGTGGGCAGCCTGGCGGGGGACGACACTGCCATTTTGATCATGCGCACCGCCGGGGCCGCCGAGCGGTTCTGCCAGGATCTCCATACCATGCTCCAGTGAGGTGAACGCCCATGCTCTCCCTGCTCCACATTGAAAATATCGCCGTCATCGAGGCGGCGGACATCTCCTTTGAGCGCGGCTTCAACGTCCTGACGGGCGAGACGGGGGCCGGCAAGTCCATCGTCATCGACGCCATCGGCGCGGCGCTGGGGGAGCGCACCAGCCGGGAGCTGTTGCGCACCGGGGCCCGCCGGGCCTGCGTAGAGGCGGTGTTTTCCGATTTGCCCCCGCTGCCCTGGTTCCAGGAGAACGGGGTGGAGCCGGACGAAAACGGCGAGTTGCTTTTGCGCCGGGAGCTGTACCCCGACGGGAAAAACGTGTGCCGGGCCGGGGGCCGGCTGCTGACGGTGGCCCAGCTGCGCCAGCTGGGGCGGCAGCTTTTGAACATTCACGGCCAGCACGAGGGACAGGCCCTTTTGGAGGAAGAACGGCACCTGGACTACCTGGATCGCTTCGCCGGGAGCGGCCCTCTGCTGGAGGAATTTCGCCTGTGTTACGGTGAGCTGGCCGCCCTGCGCCGGGAGATGGACGCGCTGCGCATGAGCGAGGGGGAGCGGGCCAGGCGGATCGACAGCCTTGAATTTCAAATTTCCGAATTGGAGCGGGCCGGGCTGAAAAGCGGGGAGGAGGAGGTTCTGCTGGAGCGCCGGGCCCTGCTGAGAAACGCGGAAAAGCTGACCGGCGCCGTCCAGCTTGCCCGTCTGGCCCTGTCCGGGGACGACGAGCGCCAGGGGGCCGCCGGGCTACTGGCCGATGCCCAGTACGCCCTGAGCCGGGCCGGGCAGGTCAGCCGGCCCCTGGGAGAGTTGGCGGAGCAGCTGGAGCAGCTGCGCCTGAACGCCGAGGATCTGGCCGGGCAGGTGCGGGATTTCCAGGAGTCTTTCGACTTCTCCCCCGGGGAGCTGGATGAGATAGAAGGCCGCCTGGAAATCCTCTCCCGCCTGCGGAAGAAATACGGGGCCACCGTGGAGGATATGCTGGGCTACCTGGAGGCCAGCCGGGAGGAGCTGGAGCGGCTGCAGCAGGCCGACGATACCCTGTCCCTTCTGGAACCCAAACTGGAAGAAGCCAGGGAGCGGGCGCTGGAGCGGGGCCGCCGCCTGTCCGAGCACAGGGTAAAAGCGGCCCGGAACCTGGAGGAACGCATCCAGGGGGAGCTGGAGCAGCTGGATATGCCCAGGGTGCGCTTTTCCGTGCAGCTTTGCCCAAAGGACGGCCCGGACGGGATGGATGCCGCCGGACTGGATCAGGTGCGGTTTTTAATGTCGGCCAACGTGGGGGAGGATCTGAAGCCCATCGCCAAAATCGCCTCCGGGGGAGAGCTGGCCCGCATCATGCTGGCTATGAAAAGTGTCCTGGCCGAGAGCGACGAGGTGGGCGCGCTGATTTTTGACGAAGTGGACGCCGGCGTGTCCGGCCGGGCCGCCCGGAAGGTGGCGGAGAAGATGGCGGACATCGCCCGGAGCCGCCAGGTGCTGTGCGTGACCCATCTGCCCCAGATTGCCGCCATGGCGGACGTCCATTTTTCCGTAGAAAAAGGGGTGCGGGAGGGCCGCACCTTTACCAGCGTGGAGCGGCTGGACTGGGAAGGCCGCCGGGCGGAGCTGGCCCGGCTCACCGGCGGCGGGGAACCCACGGCCCTGCAACTGGAGAGCGCCGGTCAGCTGCTGGAGCAGGCCCAGGCCTACCGGCGGCGCGCGTGAGCGCCGCCCAAACGCCCGAAGGGGGAGGAACTATGGAAAAGCATTTGAAAATCAACGAGGTCGCCCGCCTGCTCTGCACCACGCCGGACGCCATCCGGCTCTACGAGCGCAAGAACATCATCCAGCCCAGCCGGGATCAGAACAACCGCTACCGGGGCTTCACCCAGGAGGACATCACCCGCCTGTACGACTGCAAGCTGTTGCAGAACGTGGGCTTTTCCCTCTCGGAAATCGCCAAGATTATCTCCGACACCAGCCCGGAGGAATTTGACTGCCTGCTGGAGGAAAAAGCAAAGGAAATCGAGCAGAAGCTCCTGCGTTACAGCCGGGTGCTGGATCAGATGCACCGGCTCCAGGCGGCCAAGTACCTGCTGGAGTACTACGAGGGGGAGTTCTACATCCGGGACAGCCCCCACGTCCTGGTGTGCTGCTACGCCAACGCCGGAGAGCTGAACCGGCGCAGCCTGGAGGGGCCTTTTTACCAGCATGTAATCGAGTACCACAATATGTTCCGCCGCTGCATCGTCGTCCCCCAGGCCAACGCCCTTTCCGACGTGGTGGGCATGGACGCCATGCCCGGTTACTCCATTGAGATCGACAAGGCCAGGGAGATCGGCCTGGAGGCCGACGACGTGGTGGCCGAGTGGCGGCCACACCGCAGCGTCTACACGGTCATTCGAGTGGCGGACAAGCTGCGCCGGGAGGATTTGCAGCCGGCCTACGACTGGATGGCTCAGCACGGCTTTACCCTGGACGGCGACATACTCGCCTGGGTGCTGAAGCTGATTTACGACCACGAACAGGTCACCCGGCTGTACGCCGTCTGGCTGCCGGTGAAGTAATGGTTTCCGCCTCTGGCGCGTTTTTCTTGCCCGGTCTGCGGCGGCGGGGGCGTTTTCGGGAAAATTTCTGTCAAAACTCTGGAACAAGTCCAAGGTTTATTTCGACTAACTCTCGTGATTTTTTTTACAATTAAAAGATGTGAAACCTAATATTAAACTGAATAATCCATAAAATAGATATCTAAATTCCCCCGGAATCGCAATTTTCGGGGGAATTTAGATAAAATTGCACAAGACGACCCTCGTTTCATTGACCAAATTGCCGAAAATTTTTTTTATCTCTTGACATTGGACTTGGTCAATGGTGAAAAATTAACCCGTATGAAAATGAAACGAAATCCCGGTATGGTTCCGGCTTCAAACGCACCGCCGGAAGGGAGACAATCGGCTTTAAGGAGAGAAGCTCAGAAGATGAAAAAATACGGTATGCTTATTGATGTGTACTACTGCTCCGGCTGTCACAGCTGCGAGGTGGCCTGCCAGCAGGAAAACCACTACGCGGCGGAACAGTTCGGCATCCAGATTACAGAACACATCATCCCCAAAAAGCAGGGCGTGACCATCGACTACGTTCCCTACGTCACTGATTGGTGCCACCTGTGCCTGGGCCGGCTGAAAGAGGGTCGGCGGCCCTCCTGCGCCAAGCACTGCATGTCCCAGTGTATGTACGTTGGCCCCATCGACCAGGTGGTGGAAGAGGCCAAAAACGCGAGAAAACCGATGCTGTACTTCAAGTAAAGAACGTTTTCAAGTGAGGAGATCATTATGAGCTGTAAATATCTTCAGGACGGAACCAAAGTTGTCAAAACCGGCGCCTGGTCCGGTGGCCCCGGCTGCCACGGCGGCTGCGGCGTGGAGCTGTACATCAAGGACGGCAAGCTGATGAAGGTGGAGGGCGATGAGGATCACCCCTTCCTCCATGGCCGCTTGTGCCCCAGGGGCCTGGCCATGTCCCAGTACGCCTATCACCCCAACCGACTTCAGCACCCCCTGCGCCGGGTGGGCGCCAGAGGCGAAAACAAGTGGGCCCGCATCTCCTGGGACGAGGCCTTGGACGAAATCGAATATAAATTCAAGAAAATCCGTCAGGAAGACGGCGCGGAGTCCATGGTGTTCGGACAGGGCACCGGCCGGGATGCCGGCGGTTCCCTGATTTTCCTGGCCTATGCCTACGGCAGCCCCAACTGGACGCTGTTTGGCCTGTCCGGCATCGCCTGCTTCACCCCCCGTCTGGCCGCTATGAACATGGTGGCCGGCGACATTCAGTTTGAAGACGCTGCCCAGTGCTTCCCCGACCGGTATGACGACCCTGAGTTCGTTCCCCCTGAGGTGATGATTATCTGGGGCCGCGGCACCCGGGGCAGCCAGTGCGCCGACCACTATTACTCCAGCCACTGGGTGGTCGACCTGATGAAGCGGGGCACCAAGTTTATCGTGGTAGATCCGCGGCAGACCTGGATGTCCACCCGCGCGGAAAAGTTCCTCCAGATTCGTCCCGGTACCGACTGCGCCCTGGCCCTGGGTATGCTCAACGTGATTATCAACGAGGAGCTGTACGACAAAGAATTTGTGGAGCAGTGGACCTACGGCTTTGAGGATTTGAAAAAGCGGGTGCAGGAGTATCCCCCCGAGAAGGTGGCGGAGATTACCTGGGCCAAGGCAGAGGACATTGTGGAAGCTGCCCGGATGTATGCCAAGGCCAAGCCCGCTTCCATCCGTTGGGGCCAGCCTCTGGACAGCAACGCCAATTCCATCGGCACCATCCAGGCCCTGAACTGCCTGTGGGCTATCACCGGCAATCTGGATGTTCCCGGCGGCGAGATTATCGCCCGTCCTCCCTATAAGGTCACCATTTACCCCTACTCCACCTGGGAGACCGTCCAGCTCTACGGCCAGGAGTTTGTGGATCTGATGAACCAGAAGCGCATCGGCTGTGACAAGTACCCCTTGGTAAAGAACTTCCGCTCCTGGGCCATCTCCGACGACGTGCTGGAGCAGATGGAGACTCAACAGCCCTACCCCCTCCGGGGCCTGTACCTGTACACCAACAACTTTATGGCCTGTACCGCCCAGGATCCTCATCGCTACTATGAAGCGGTGAAGAAGCTGGACTTCAACGTGGTGGCCGACTGCTTCATGACGCCCACCTGCCAGGCGGTTGCCGACCTGGTTATCCCCGGCACCACTTTCGCCGAGAAGGACTCCGTGTTTACCACCGGTGTCCCCCTGAACGCCATTCACAAAGAGATTCAGGTGGCCGAGTGCCGCAGCCACTGGGAGGTCGCTTTCGAGCTGGCCAAGCGGCTAAATCCTCAGGCTGTGCCCTGGCCTACCCTGAAGGATTTGTTCGACGCCAGAATCGCTGTGTGCGGCAAAACCTTCGACGAGCTGTCCGAAAACACCTGGGATTTGGCTCCGAAGGATCACGAGTCCGGCTGCAGCGGCTATTATCGCTATAAAAAGGGCCTGTTGAGGACCGACGGCAAACCCGGCTTCAACACCCCCACCGGCAAGGTAGAGCTGTTCTCCACCCTGCTGGAGCAGTACGGCGCCGACCCCCTGCCTCACCACGAGGAGCCGGTTGAAAGCCCCTTGAGCACTCCGGAGGTCTATAAGGAGTATCCTCTGATTCTGATCACCGGCCGCCGTATGCCCACCATGTTCCACAGCGAGCACCGCCAGATTCCCTGGCTGCGCCAGTTTGAGCAGGAACCCATCGTAGAGCTCAACCCAAAGACGGCGGAAAAGCTGGGGCTGAACGACGGCCAGTGGGTCTGGATTGAGGGCGTGCGGGGCAAGTGCAAGCGCAAACTGCGCTGCACCCCCGTCATCCACGAGAAAATCGCCATGGCCCCCCACGCCTGGTGGCTGCCGGAGACCAACGGCGCGGCCCCCAACCTCTACGGCGTCTGGGACATCAACGTCAATCAGCTGATCCCCACCGGCATGAACCACCCCCTGACCGGCTACGGCGGAGCGCCCACCAAGACCATGCTGTGCAAAATCTACCCCCTGGGGGAGAACGACGCCATCCCCACTGAAAACACCCAGGTCAACCGCCTGGACTTCTCCGACCTGTACAATGAGGTGCCCGCCGAGGACATGGAGGCCCCCGACTACCGGGGCGACAAGCCCAGGGAGTTCGCCACCCGGTCCAGCTGGGACATCCCCCAGAACACCCCGGTCTACTCCTTCAAGCACCCCCAGGCGCACATGGAGACCAAGCACATGGATCTGGAGGAGGTCTACGCCCACAACAAGGCCTTCAAGGCCCAGTTTGCCGACCAGACCTTTGCCCCGTGCAGCCAGGAACGATAAAAATTTTTGATTGCGATTGATACTGATTCTCATTTAAAAGTGCATTTGCGTTTTTATAGCGCGAAGCGCGTTGAGAATTGTATGAGACGGGATTTTGAAAGCACTGCTTTTTATGAAGAATCAGTATGAAAATCCGCCGCCGCTCTTGACAAAGGGCGGCGGCGACACTATAATAAAGTCCGCTTGTGAAAAGCTGTGAAAAGGAAAAGTAACCCCGAGCGCCTTTCCACAAAGAGAGCCTCCGGTCGGTGGAAGGAGGCGAAAGGCCCGGCGGCGAATACCCCTTGGAGCCGTTTTCCTGAACTTGTGAACTTTGGACAGTAGGGAAAGCCGGGCGCGCCCGTTACAGCGCGGGAGTGCGAACGCACTCCACAAGGCCCCGCCCGCGAGGGAGGGGCGAATCAGAGGTGGTACCGCGCGTTTTCGCGCCCTCTGTCCCCGCTTTGGGGGCGGAGGGCTTTTTTTCACGCCGCCGCCGGAACAAAGGAGAAGAAAAAATGACCTGTTATGAAGAACTGAAAGCCCGGGGCCTGGTGGCCCAGGTGACCAACGAGGAGGAAATCGCCAAGGCCGTGAACGCGGGGAAGGCCACCTTTTACATCGGCTTCGACTGCACCGCCGACAGCCTGACCGCCGGGCACTTTATGGCCCTGACCATCATGCGGCGGCTCCAGCGAGCGGGCAACCGCCCCATCGCCCTGCTGGGGGGCGGCACCACCATGATCGGCGACCCCTCCGGCCGGAGCGATATGCGAAAAATGCTGACCAGGGAGGACATCGACCACAACGCCTGCTGCTTCCGCCGCCAGATGGAGCGCTTCATCGACTTCACCAAGGACAGGGCGCTGATGCTCAACAACGCCGACTGGCTGCTGGACTTGAACTATGTGGAGCTGCTGCGGGAGGTGGGGGCCTGCTTTTCCGTGAACAATATGCTCCGGGCGGAGTGCTACAAGCAGCGCATGGAAAAGGGCCTGAGCTTTCTGGAGTTCAACTACATGATTATGCAGAGCTACGATTTTTACTACCTGTTTCGAAACTACGGCTGCTCCATGCAGTTCGGCGGGGACGACCAGTGGAGCAATATGCTGGGGGGAACCGAGCTGATTCGCCGCAAGCTGGGGAAGGACGCCCACGCCATGACTATCACCCTGCTGACCGACTCCCACGGGGCCAAAATGGGCAAAACCGCCGGCAACGCCGTCTGGCTGGATCCCGACAAGACCTCCCCCTACGACTTCTACCAGTACTGGCGCAACGTGGGGGACGGGGATGTGCTGAAATGCCTGCGGATGCTGACCTTCCTGCCCCTGGAGCAGATTCAGGAGATGGAGAGCTGGGAGGGCTCCAAGCTCAACCAGGCCAAGGAGACGCTGGCCTTTGAGCTGACCGAAATGGTTCACGGCAGGGAGGAGGCCCTCAAGTCCCAAAACGCCGCCAGGGCCATATTCCAGCGCAGCAGCGCGGACAGCGCCGATATGCCCTCCACCCAGCTGGACGGGGCGGACTTCCAGGACGGGCAAATCGACGTTTTGACCCTGCTGGTGCGGTGCGGCTTGGCCGCCTCCCGGGGCGAGGCCCGTCGGCTTGTGCAGCAGGGGGGCGTGTGCGTCCAGGGGGAGAAGGTGGCCGACATCAACGCCGCCTGGGCCGAAAACGACTGCGAAGGCCAGGGCCTGGTCATCAAAAAGGGCAAAAAAGTGTTCCACCGGGCGGTGAAAAGGGCGGACGCAGAAAATTTACCTGAAAATGCGTGAAAACGGTTCCGCATTTTTCCCACAAAAATCAATACTGTTTGCCGCTGGGATTTTGACCGACATGCCGTATTTTTGATTGAAAAACCAGGTCGATTGGGCCACCATTTTTATCGACAGCGGTAATACCCATCTGACCTCCGCCGCCATCCACTACAACAGCACCCACACCCACACCTGGGACGGCGACGCCGTCACCACCGCCGCCGGGGTCATGACCTATACCTGCACCTCCTGCGGCGAAACCTACACCGAAACCATCCCCGCCACGGGTCACACGGAGGGGGAAGCGGTTACGGAGAACGCCGTTGCCGCCGCCTGTACCGAAACCGGTTCCTATGATGCGGTCATCTACTGCACCGTCTGCGGCGCGACCAAAATTGAAGTCATCGCCAAGACCGGCGCCACCTTCCTCTTTGATGACGTGACCGACTCTGACGCCTACTATTATATAGCGGTCTATTGGGCCTATGACCGGGGCATTACCGCCGGCACCAGCACCACAACCTTCAACCCCTCCTCCAACTGCACCCGCGCGCAGATGGTCTGTTTCCTCTACCGCTACGAGGTGGAGCTGCTGAGCTGACCCGCCGGCCACAGGCGATTCTTCCAAAAAAAATGGGGAAAGCGATTGCAACCGGGCGCGAAATGTGGTATAATCATCGAAAAGGCAGCCCGAACGGCGGCTGCCACTACCGCAGACAGGGGGGATACCCGATGAAGCACACACAGACCCTGAACGGCGCGACCCTGAAAACCAGCGCCGCCCACGGCGGCTGCGGCGAATGTCAGACTTCCTGCCAGTCCGCCTGCAAGACCTCTTGCACCGTGGCGAACCAGAAGTGTGAAAACAGCCGGAATCAGGCGTAAAAAACAGGGCGGCGCTTGCGCTGCCCTGCGGAAAAGGGCGGGGGTTCCCGCCCTTTTTTCGCCCCTGCGGGGGCGAGGGGAGGAAACTATGGTACATACCTTTACATCCCTGGGCATCCACATTGCCGTGGACGTGAACAGCGGGGCGGTGCACGTGCTGGACGAGCCGGCCTGTCAGATGCTCCGGCTGCTGGACGGCCCCATGGGGGAAAACTGCCCGGAATCCATTGCCGCCCAGCTGGGCATTGAACCTGCGGAGGCGGAGGAGACCTGGGCGGAGCTGCTGGAGTTGCAGCGGGAGGGCCTGCTGTTCACCGACGACGCCTACATCGACCCCCAGGCCGCCTCCGTCATGCAGCAGGACGCGCCGGTGAAGGCCCTGTGCCTGCACGTGTCCCACGACTGCAACCTGCGCTGCCGCTACTGCTTCGCCTCCACCGGGGACTTCGGCACCGGCCGCCGCGTCAACATGGACCCGGCTACAGCCCGGGCGGCCATCGACTTTGTCGTCGCCCGCTCCGGGAAGCGGCGCAACATCGAGGTGGACTTTTTCGGCGGGGAGCCGCTGCTGGCCATGGACACGGTGAAGGCTACCGTGGACTACGCCCGTTCCATTGAGCAAAAGCATGACAAGCGTTTCCGCTTTACAATTACTACGAACGGTATGCTTTTGAACGGGGAGAACATCGACTACATCAACCGGGAGATGTCCAACTGCGTCCTCTCCCTGGACGGCCGCCCCCAGGTCAACGACGCCATGCGCCCCACGGCGGGGGGGAGGGGCAGCTACGATACCATCCTGCCAAAATTCCAGCGGCTGGTCCGCAGCCGTACAGGGGACTATTATCTGCGGGGCACCTTCACACGGGAGAACCTGGACTTTTCCGCCGATGTGCTTCACATGGCGGAGCTGGGCTTTTCCGCCATCTCCGTGGAGCCTGCGGTGGGCGCGCCGGACAGCCCCTGGGCCATCCGGGAGGAGGATCTGCCCGCCGTGCTGGAGGAATATGAAAAATTGGCCCAGGCGCTGAAGGACCGCCCGGACATCTGTTTTTTCCACTTCCAGGTGGATCTGGCCCAGGGGCCCTGCGTCATCAAGCGCCTGCGGGGCTGCGGGGCGGGCTGCGAGTATGTGGCCGTGACGCCGGAGGGGGACATCTACCCCTGCCACCAGTTTGTGGGCAACCTGGACTACCGCATGGGCAGCGTCCACGACAGCAGCTTTGATATGGCCCGGGCCAGGCAGTTCGCCGCCCTGAATGTCTACACCCGGCCGGAGTGCCGGGACTGCTGGGCCCGCTTTTATTGCAGCGGCGGGTGCAGCGCCTCCAACCTGCTGGTCAACGGGGACGTCGCCCGGCCCAACCAGGTGGGCTGCGCCATGCAGCGCAAGCGCCTGGAGTGCGCCATCGCCCTGAAAGCCTACCGGGCGGGAATGGGGGAGAGCGGGCCGGCTGATTCCAGCCTGTAATCGTCACATTCACAACATATAGAGGCCGCCTGCGGCGATGAAACACAACATCTTATGATTTTGCCGGTTTCGCCCCTGCGGGCGGATTCTTTTTGTTGCAAAGGTTTACATAATTTAGTTTACATAAAAATATGACAGGTCGAAATTTTTTCGTTTCCCCCCTTGCCATTTTTTCTGAAAAGCGGTATAGTATAAGCAGTTCAATTTTTCAGCGGTCAGCAGGCATGAAATGGAAAGGCGATCCGACCCGTTTTTGCCCCGGCCCAAAAGGAGGAAACGGAATATGTTGGGTTTTATCGGCGCGGGCCGGATGGCCGGCGCGATTTTAGACGGGGTGCTGAGCCGGGGACTGTACCCCCCGGAGGAAATCATCATGTCCAACCCCCACCCGGACAAGCTGGAGCGCCCCCGCACCCTGGGCGTCCAGGTCACTTTGGACAACCGGGAGGTGGCCCGGCGGGCGGAGCTTATCATTCTGGCCGTCAAGCCCCAAAAATTTGAGCCTGTCCTGGCGGAGCTGGCCGGCCTGTGCGCGGGCAAGTGTGTTGTCTCCATCGCCGCCGGGATTTCCTCGGGCTGGATTGCCGACCGGCTGCCGGGGGCGCGGATCGTCCGGGTCATGCCCAACACGCCATTGCAGCTGGGCTTCGGCATGACCGCCGTGGCCCAGGCCCCCCAGGTGCCCCGGGAACTGTTCCGGCAGGTGTGTGGCATTTTCCAGGCGGCGGGGGAGGTGTCGGTCATCCCGGAGACGCAAATGGACGAGGCGGTAGCCCTGAGCGGTTCCTCGCCCGCCTACTTCTTCCGCATGGCCGGCGTGATGACCGCCTGGGCCCGGGAGCGGGGTATGGATGCCCAGGTCGCACTGACCTTCACCGCCGCCTCCATGCGGGGCGCGGCGGAGATGCTCCTGAAGGCGGGAAAATCCCCGGAGGAGCTGACAAAACAGGTCTGTTCCCCCGGCGGAACCACCCTGGCCGCCCTGACCGCCTTCGACGACGGGGAGGGCGATGCCATGGTAAGGGACGCGCTGGATCGCTGCGCCCGGCGCTCCAGAGAACTGGGGCAATAGAGGTCTATCCCCCCGCAGCCGCGCATAGGTTGTACGGACTGTGAGGTGATGGGCATGAGGAAACGGGCGGGCAGGGTTCTGCTCCTGCCGTCCTCCGGCGCCGTCGCGGTGCTGGTGCTTTTGTCCATTTTCTTTTTCCTTGGAGCGCTGGCCGGCTGCTTGCTGGCGGGGCAGGCGGAGGACGGGGCGCTTGGCCAGTACCTGGAAAGCTACCTGTCCGGTATTCAATCCGGCGGCGCGTACCGCCCCCGGCTGGCCGCTCTGCTGTGGTCGCTGGCGCGCTGGCCCCTGCTCATCCTCGCCCTGAGCTTTACCCCCTTTGGACTGCCTGGGATCCCCGTCGCTTTTCTGTTCCGGGGGTTCCTGCTCTCCTTTGCGGTCTCCTCCTTTTTCTGCGTCTACGGATATGCGGGACTGGCTCTGGCTTTTCTGGTGTTCGGCGTCTCCGGGCTGTTCGGTGTCACCGTTTTGTTCCTGCTGGGGATCCCGGGCTGTCTGCGCTCTGCGGCTCTGGCCGGGCGGCTGCTGGGGGAGCGGAATGCGGCCCCCCTGTTCTCCAGAAAGGATTTGCCCCAATGTGTCCTGTGCGCCCTGGGGCTGCTTGTGTGCGGGGTTTTGGAATATTTCGCGCTCCCGGATCTGGTGGAGGTGCTGGCCGGGGCGATATCGTTTTCTCTATAGGGAACCTCTAAGGAAGCACTGATTAAATGCGCCTGCGGCGGCTGACGGAACTTTTGCGCCTTCTTTTGTCGCAAAATTTCTCGCCATCCGCTCTTGCCGATTTAATCAGTCCTTCCCTAAAAAGCGCAAAGCGCGTTGAGGATTGTATGAGAGGGGCTTTTGCCCAAGAGAGAGAAGGCTGAAGAATGTATGATTTAACCGAATATGAGCGCTGGCTGTGCACGGAAAAGCGGGCCAGCGCCAACACGGTCAGCTCCTATCTGCGGGATGTGCGCCAGTTTTTGAGCTATCTGTCCACCCTGGGCATTTCGCCGGAACAGGTGGACGGCGGCAGGGTGGAGGCCTATCGGAACACCCTGCTGCTCCAGGGGAAGTCTGCGGCCACCGCCACCCGGAGCGTCGCCTCGCTGAAATCCTTTTATACATACCTCCAATCGGCCGGCCTGGCGCAATCCAACCCGGCCAAGGAGGTCACTTTCGCCAGGGCGGAGCGCAAGCTGCCGGAAATTTTGTCCCACAATGAGGTGGATTTGCTGCTGGCCCAGCCGGACTGCCGGGACGCCAAAGGTTTCCGGGACAAAGCCATGCTGGAGCTGCTGTACGCCACGGGTATCCGGGTTTCCGAGCTTATCGGCCTGAACGTGGACGATTTGAACCTGTCCGCCGATCTGCTCTACTGCGAAAGCCGGGGCAAGCGGCGTATGATCCCCTTGTACCCCGCCGCCGTGCAGATTCTGCGGGAGTACCTGGAGCGGGTGCGCCCCCAACTGGTGCTGCAACAGGAGGAAACCGCCCTGTTCGTCAACCTGACCGGCCACCGCCTGTCCCGCCAGGGCTTTTGGAAAATCATTAAATTTTACCAGGAGAAGGCGAAAATCTATAAGGACATCACCCCCCACACCCTGCGCCACTCCTTTGCCGCGCACCTGCTGGAAAACGGCGCGGATCTGCGCTCCATCCAGGAAATGCTGGGCCACTCGGACATCTCCTCCACCCAGATTTACACCCAGGTGGTGGGGCAGAAGCTGAAAGCGGTCTACGCCAAGGCCCACCCCAGGGCGCAGAAAATCAGCTGAACAGGCCGGACAAAGCCGAAAAGGGCGCGCCGCAAAAAATCTGCGGCGCGCCCCCTTTTTGTCCCCAGAGGGATCCTATTCAGCCATCGAAGCTGGGGTTGGTGAAGTAGACGTTCTTCTGGTCCATCTTCTCTTTGGCCAGGCGCACCGCCTCGCCGAAGCGCTGGAAGTGGACCACCTCCCGCTCCCGCAGGAAACGGATGACGTCGTTGACGTCCGGGTCGTCGGACAGGCGCAGGATGTTGTCGTAGGTTGCGCGGGCCTTCTGCTCTCCTGCAACTTTGTATGTCCAACCTCGTCTAAAAACGTTGAGAACTCAATGAGCATAATTTTCCCAATTTTGGGGTGCTGCTACTTCATAAGAACAAACTTCGTCCGATTTAGAAATTCCAGTGAATCTCTACCGGAACATCCCTTGTTCCGGGAATGCGTTTACCAACAGATATATAATCAATGAGCAATTCTACAATCTCACGATTCAGGTGTTCCAGGTTCATATACCGCTCAACAATTTCCAGCCGGTTATCTCCATTTGCAAGTCTCTTATCCAATTCGGCAATCCGCTTCTCGGCTGCAACAACCATCTGCTCGAAGCTACTGCGTTCGGTCGCAAACTTCTCAGACATCTCTACATAGTCCGCTTCGTTAATAATGCCACGCACTTTGTCCAGATAAAGTTCTCGGATACCCTTAGACAGTTCCTCAATTTTCTTTTGGTAGGATGCGATATTAGAGGACTGCTGTGCTTTTTGTTCCTGGACATTGTTGCGGAATTCAAGGCTCCTAGCGACTTCGTCTTTGTCCAAATATTCGGCCATTAGTTTCTTCAACTCTGCCAACACAATGCTTTCCAGCTTCTTAACAGAGATGAACGCCCCCTCGCAGGCATCCTTTGCAACATGGTGTTCTGGGCACTGTAGATACCGCTGTTCGCCGTGACACTTAGATGATCGCATGACATACCCGCAGTTGGCACATCGAGCCTTTCTTGCAAACAGTCCGATTTTCCCATTCGTAAACGGCTTCGCCTTTTGTGCAATCAGCGCTTGCACTCTGTCCCACAAGGCCCGGTCAATAATCGGTTCGTGCGTTCCCTCAACGACAATCCACTCGCTCCTTGGACGTGGCTTGTTCTGTTTAGTCTTGTAGGACACGCTTCCGTATTTCCCCTGAACCATATTCCCGATATAGATTTCGTTTGTTAGCATATCGGAAATGCTAAAATACTTCCAAAGCGTGCTGTTTCTGGTCTCTGGAGACTTATACCGCAATCCCTTGCGCCGTTTGTATTCGGTCGGGTTTGGAATACCACGGTCGTTCAAAGACCTGGCAATTGCTGTTTTGCCGTATCCTTGAGAGAACATCACAAAGACCTCGCGCACAACGGCGGCAGCTTCTTCGTCAATAATCAGGTGTCCCTTTTGGTCTGGGTCTTTTGCGTATCCATACAGTGCAAAGGCTCCAATGTGATAGCCGTTTTGGCGGCGATTAGTAAGGACGCTCTTGATATTCTCCGACATATCCTCCAGATACCACTCATTGACGAGTCCGTTGATTTGCCGAGACTTCTTATTTCCCTTATTAGCCGTATCCGCGTTGTCAACAATGCTGACAAACCGGATACCCCAAAGAGGGAAGAGGCCGTGGATATACTTCTCAACAAGCTCTAATTCTCTGGTGAATCTGGATTGCGTTTTACAGAGAACAACATCGAACCTTCTTTGCTCCGCGTCCTTCAGCAGCCTATTGAACTCTGGGCGGCGGCGGTCGGAACCAGCATAATCGTCGTCGCTGTAGATATTATAAACTTCCCACCCCTGTTCTGCTGAGTATTGCAACAACATTGATTTCTGGTTCTGTATGCTGTTGCTGTCGTCGGTTTCAAACTTCTTGTCTCTGTCCTCCTCGGACAATCTGCAATAAATTGCAACCTTCAATGCTCATCCTCCTTAAAGGACAAGCTGTCCATAATGCTATTATAGCACAATTACGGACTGCTTGCCACCACATCTTTTTCTTCTTCCATATCGCTGATGAGCTGTGCCCATAGTCGCGTAAACAATTCCTTCGACGGGGCATCAGCTCCACCAAGAAATACATTCCTACAAATTTGATACTCGTCATTCATCTATGCACCACCTCCATTTACTATATGTTATCTGATAATAAAAAGACCCGGCTGGATAATCCAGCCGGGATTTGTCATTTGTCTTATTTGTCCAGTAATTCTTTTGCCCGCAGTCGAATCTGCTTCTCGATCAGTTTCAGACGACCGCTCGGCAAGTTATATCGTGAGTGTTTTTTGAAACTAAAGTCGAGCAAATGTCTGAGACTTTCCCTATGCTCAAGAGTTAGAACCGCTCTGGCCTCAGATACAAAATCATCATATACACACGGCAGAAGGGTATCCACATAACGCCTTAGAGATTCCTCAGACACTATATCATTTTTGCCAGCATAATTAAACAAGGCATTGCCGTGGTCAAATAACGGCGCTGGCGCAATAATCTTGTTGGTCTTATTATCAATCAGGAAACCAAAGTTTCCAAAATGTCTATCGGTATTGCAAATCAGCGAGTCCAGCACTATCATATCGTCAAGCGACTTGGTGAATTCCTCACCGAGACTTTTATAATACTTCCTAACGGCTTCCATACCGCCGGTAGCTACGATACGACCGACAGGGATGAAAGATCGCTCCTTGCTTGTAAACAGATCACAAGTGGAACACAGCACGCCTTTCCATTTTGATAGACTGTAGGGGATTGCATTAACATCCATAGCCTTCGCAATCTGGTAAGCGTAAAACTCTGAATATGGCTCATTCCCTGTATTGGACGCTCCGGTCGTCCCACCTTTATAAAGTTTAACCTGGCCATTCTGACGCCGCCAGCATTTTGGCAGCATACCATTGGTTGTAAACTCAGGGCAAGACGCCATAGAAGTACGGATACTACTACCATAACCAGTGAATGCAATCAGGGCAAGAACCTGGCTAAAGTTATTGTCATATAGGTTGTACTTATCGAAGCTACCATCGAAGTCTTCTTCAACGACCCAGTAGCAATCGTTTAGAGACAGCCCCTTGGACACCTTAATAATACTAATTGGGCGGTTCAGATTAAGTCCGCACCTGCTCAAAAAGCTATGAACATAGGCTCTGTTCTTTGGAATAGTTCTGCGCTTCAGCCACTTAGCAACGCCGTCTCCGCTTACAACAAGGTCGAGGGGTAGAAGATACTCCTTTTCGGCGTTCTTCCACAGAATCTCAACCTCTGGGTTGTTGCTGTCCTCAGTCGCGGAGAAGCGAAGTAATGGTGTGTCAAAATGACGTAGCTCGTAATTCATACTCGCACCTCCGCTTCATTATTTATAAATTAGGAACCCTCTTTGCCATCAACTTGCGAACCTCATCCTTGTTGCGCATAATATGGATAGCAGGTGTGGTTCGTTCCTTCTTATTAGCCTGCGCCTTTTCGGACTCCTCCAAGGCCGTCAAAAACCTTTCCGCCTGTTCTGGCGTTGTGATTTCGACCTGTGTAAAAATGCTTGAGGTAGGCATATACACACTTCCTAACCGTCGGCTTGGTTTCTAAATATAGTATACCACATTTGTTCTTGAACTTCAACCACTCGGGAGACCCCGGCCGGAATGAACCAACCGGGGTTCTCTGCGTATTAAGTGTCAGAACTATCCGTGTTGTCTGTGCTGTCAGTGGTGTCGGTGGTGTCCTCGTCGTCCGTGTAATCGGTAGCGTCGATGGTGTAATCCACAACCTCGACGACGATAAAATCGGACTTTGAATAGCCGCCGTCATTCAGCATCTTTTCAATTCTAGTGTCCAGGTCTTCTTTGCTCTCAATTTCAAGAGGAGCGACTTCGCCGTCAACTGTGCAAGTCATAAACTGGTACAGAGAAGCGTAGTCGTCACGCTTGGACTTGGCAATCATAATATTGTACATATTCAGCTCCTTTGCTTAGATGGGCGGACTCTCCACATCGTAGTCCTCAATAAAGTTTCTGGCCTCTGCCGCCGCAAACTTTACACCCTTTCCATTATCCGTATTTTCTGCCTTGTTTTTATCGACGACTTTTGCCAGCACTACAGATAGAGCAGTGCCAAGCGGCGTGGCAATTACCGTGTAACAATACAAAGCGCCGGTGAAGCTGGCCTCGATGGAACGGACGGCTAAGTAAAAGCCGCCCGTCACCATCCCAATCAACAACAACACCAAAATCAGAGCCAGTCGATTGGTAAAGCCAAGGCTCTTTAGATGCTTAATCATCCCAGGTTATACTTCGTGGCCAAACGATGGAACAGGGCCGCCGCCTGCTCGCGGGTCAGGAAGTCTTCCCACATATAATTGGGATCGCCGCTGGAAGTGGTTCCGCTGCCGACAAACAGACCGGCGGAAATAGCCCAGTCACGGTCGTCAGAACTCCAGGTTCCGGAATCGTTGTCCTGAAGCTCCTTGCGATACTGGGTCATATAGGTTTTAAACTGGTCGTAACTCATTTCATCATCCTCCTCAGTAGATGTAGTCGCGGTAGTAGTAGAAGAAGTGGTTGTAGTAGCGGCGGTCGTAGTGGCGGCAGTTCCGGAAGCCAGAATAGCATTGACTTTTGCAGCAATGTCGGACATCCGGCTGTACAAATACTCGCCAGGGCAAGCCTTATTTGCAAAGTCGCGGTGAACAGTCATATTACAACCATTTTTATGATTCACTCGGTCGCTCTTGGTGTCGCTCCAAATAAGCTGGCTGATGCCATTGCGCTGGCAAATGTCGGCCACAAGTTTAATCAATGCGTTATACGCAGCATCTGTCACGGCATAGGGGTCAGACGTGTCGCTTGCGGTCTCAATTGTAATTGCCCGATGGTCGTTCGTGCGATTGCTGCTACACCAGCTGCGGTCAGACTCATTGACACACAGACCGATAGAGCCATCCTTGCCAACGCCATAGTTGCACGATGCCTGACGGCTGCTGCTGGAAAAATAATCGCAAATCTGTTTGGCTGTCCACTGGCCGACTACACAGTGGATAGTAATAGTGTCAATTGCGTGCGTCCTTGGGCTAGTTTTATTAGGGCTGATATTGGTATAAGTAACCAAAGAACTATTGCTCATATTATTCACCTCACTCTTCGGCTTCCGTATTTTCCTCGTCGTCTCCGGTGAGTTCTTCAATCGCGGTCTCGACTGCTTCGGCGGCGACAGCCACAGCAGTTGCGTCGATATAACCCTCGGTAACAATATATGCGATTACGCTGGTCACAGAAACAACGGCCCCAGCAACACTCGTAACAATGCCCTCGTCCAAGCCGAAGATTACAGCCAAGCCGGTTACAACACCGACAATAGCAGCAAGAAACTTCCGGCTGGTCAGCTTCTGAAAAACTGTTCTCATTTTTCGTCTCCTTTCCCCGGCAGAACCGGGTCGATTGGCAGCTTACGAACGGCGTTGACTAAGTCGTCAAGAAAGCCATTCCCGTTTAAGTCATCATGGTAGATTTTGTGCATTCGCTCCAGGTCGTCCAGATCGTTAGTTGCAATCTGACCTCGTTCTATATGAGCTTTGCACAGATATTTAATTCGGTCGTACAGCAATTGTTGTACTCCATTGGTAATCCCATCATTTTTCTTCTTGCGGCTTTGGGCCAATGTAAAACACCCACTAATCACCGCCGACAATGCACCACTGCCGATAATTGCGACAATGATTGTTTCCACACAACCACCCCGTTTATACGACTATAAGCGTGTCCGCAACTTTACGCGCAGACGGTGGCGGGAGAAACCGCCTGTCGATCCACGCGCTCCGAAAGTTTACGGCCACATAAACTCCAAACTGTTTCTTCATCTCGCGCACAAAATCATCCCGAAACATTCTGTTCTCGAATGCAATAGACGCACAGAACTGATCACTGTGGTCAGGAATAGGCATCCCTCCACACTTACGCACAAGGGTATTAAATGCCGTCCTGTTTTTGAGCACTGCTAGGTAGTCATCGCATCCAATATGGGCAAGATAGATTTGTTGCTCTCCGATCATTCGTCGTCCTCCAGACCAAGGATTTTCTTGACCTCATCTCTGATAGTCTCAGGTACCTCGTCAATGGTCTTCGTCCCGTTGCTGACCTTCTTGGCATAGATAGTTGCAATAGCGCTCATAATTCATCCCTCCTTACAGCATTGCTTCGTACAGCTCGATCAGAGCATCTTCCAGGGTGGTAATATAGGAATCCCTTGCCTCGTCAGCAAGCTCCTGGTCTGTTTTCTGCCGGAAGCAGATATAGTAATCGCCGCTTGGCTGTTTCTGCTGCTGGATAAAAGCCCAATTTGAAAACTCCTCCATGTTCCCATCTTCGTCGGTGATCGTGCCGGAGGCCAGGTTGTCGTCAGTAAAAATAGAGGTATCCATTTCCGCCCGGTCCGGCACGATGTAGTTGGTTCCGTTCATTCCAGAGAACGTGACCTTGGTGCTGTCAGATAAAATCATTGTGTACATTTTTGCGTTTCTTCTTTCAGTTCGTTGTATAGGGTAATCATGTTTTTATACTGCTGCTTGCTCATGAACTCCCGATGGGTTTTAATCCATGATTTCACCCAGTCGTGGAATTCTTTCTCCGTCATGATAGGAGCGAGTTTCTTCATCTTTCTTCTTTGCACAGTGAGCCGCTGCGGGTTGATTTTCCGAACGATCCTCCCCGTATCGGTCAGCGAGTAATGGACTTGCAGGAATCGCCAAAGCCCATCCAGCTTGGCGATGTAGGTCTTCTTTTCGTTGATGATCAACCCATACTCCCTTGCCTTCACGAGAATCTTCTGGTAGACTTCTTGCAGGTGTTCCCGGCTTTGATGGATGATATAGGAATCGTCCATGTATCTGGCGTAATATCTCTCGCTCAACACAATCTTGATGTAGTTGTCTAACTCAGCAGGATACAGAATCCCCGCGCTCTGCGAGGTCTGGTTTCCAATGTCCAAATGTTTCTTCATAAACTTCTCACCGGTCAGAAAGGACTTGTCCACATTCTGATACTCAATGGCGTTGAAGACCTCACTGAGACAGTTGGCGTATTCCTCGTCAGACATATACGATACATCGACCTCGAACCCGCGCACAATTAAATCCAACAACCACATAGCGGTTTCGTCTTGGATATACTTTCCGAACTGCTTCAACAAGATGTCGTGATGGATGTTGTCATAATACTTCTTGAAGTCGATCAGAAGGATATATCCCTGATTCCCGCAGTGGCTGTAGTAATTGACTAAGTGCCCAACGAGCCGTTTCCTCGTAAACGAAACGCCTTTACCTTCTAAGGATGCGGCATTGTCATGAATCAGATACGGGCGGATAGACGGAATAACTACATTGTCGTTCAGACTGTGCTCCACGATTCTGTCCCGCACCTGTTCACCGTGGATGACCCGTTCCTTTCCACGCTCCCGAATGATAAACTCAGACGGCTTGCTTGGCTTGTAGGTTCGATTGTCGATTTCTCGCTGTAATTTAGCAATGCCGGAAAGCCAGTTCATTTCAAACATCTGGACTTTTGGCTTCCACGCACTACCTTTCTTGGCTAAAAGCCAAGCGTCATATAAATTATTTGCGTCAGTAATGATACTGCCAGGCTGATAGGAGACGCGATCGTAATCGGCTCCGTCCCGGCTTGTATTTATCTCATTATCCATGAGAATGGACTACTGCTCCTTTCTCGGGCGTACACGCCTCATCAGTTGGGCATATTAAGTACGCATTGAAATCAGGGCCGCACGCCATTGACGTTCGAGGCGTTGTTGTTGTTCGCATTGCCGTTGTTGTTCACATTGGCAAAGTTAGTCGAAGAGACAACATCGCGCAACCAATAGTTGGCCCGGCGGCAAATAGGGTTAGCGGTAGCCCGATATGGTCAGCGTCTTACGACGCGCAACCGCGTTATGAGGTTACACATCGAATGGCGGCTTGCCGCCGTTCTGCTTCCCGGGCTTTCGCTCTTTCTCCTGCGTCTTTCTTGCCCGTTCTTTGTCGGCCTCGAACTTTGCTTCTGTGTCGGCGACCGCCTTCTTGAACCGACCGTTATCGGATTTCCGCCATTCCTTGATATACTCAATTTCTTTGTCTATCATTTCGGCGATGACCGTATACTTATTTACATCAACCGGGAGCGTCTCGATGGTGTATTGCAGTTCCTCCTTGAGCGTCTCGCAGTATCCGATAGCTTCTTCCTGGTGTATCCGTCGGGTCGTAAGCTCCGACTTATACTGCGGGTATATGCTGTTGGCGGCCCTCATGCACCGACTCGTCTCTCTCATATAATTGATAATCGCTTTCCGCTCATCGGCGATAAACCACTCATCGAACGCCTGCTCCTGTTGCTTCAGCCTGATATAATGATTTTGCTCGACCTCGCTCAGCTCGTCGAAGCTCCGGCCGCCGAATCGCTTTTCGAGTCTCTTCTCAAACTTCTGAGGTGAGTATCCGAAGTCGCATAGCAGAGCTGTAGTAATATGCCTGCGCATATCTGTAAAGTGATGGAATACCTCGAAACTGGATTTCTGTCGGTTTCTTTTAAGTGTTGAAATAATATAACCTCCTTCGCAATTCTCAAAAATACCCGATTATCCCCACCCCCATAAAGGGGGTGGGAGATTTCTCACTTGACGAGAAAGCAGGGCCGCACGCCATAGACGGTCGAGGCGTTGCCGCTGCACGCATAGCCGTTGTAGAGCACATTGGCAAAGGTAGTCGAAGAGACAACATCGCGCAACCAACAGTTGGCCCGGATGTTGACCAGACTCGGGTTCATCGCAAACAAAGGCAGTTGAGACTTCTCAACCCTGTGGTTAGCCACCACTGTACCTCCATAGCTCATCTGCTCAAGCACCGGGCCGCCATATACCATGTTTTCCGTCATAAGATCGCATACCCGATCAGCGACCCACAGTCCTTCAGAAACTCGACCAGAGGTAGTAGCATTATTCAGATATGTACAGTAAGTCAGCACATAATCGCCAAATGCACTCTGAATCGTGGTAATTGCGTTCGCCAGACCCGTATAAGCAACATCGCTTACCGTAATTTCCTCACAGGTATACATAGCGCTGGAGTAGTAAGCACCTTCCGTAGTATTTGTGCTGTTCATGGGTGCGCTGTACATAATAGCATCCGGCACTACAGCAGCGTGATGTGTAGAATTATTAGTACTTCCGGCATTATAGTAGTAGTCAAACCCGGCAATTCTGTAGTTTTTACTACTGATCGTCCAGTAGTCGCCCACAAACAGATCGTAGAACGTCCCTCCGCTGATATAGCTGGACTGCGTACTCGTCATGGACGAGCCGAGGGACTTGCCTCGGTAAATTGCGTTGTGCGCCCCGGCGTTGGCGTAGTGGTTGTCGTATACGCCGTCCTCCAAAGACTGCATCCGCCCGGTGGTGATGGTCTCACCGCTGCTCCATGTGTGATTTAGTGTATAAGCCATTTTAATTCCTCCATTTCAAACTGTCGTTTTATATTCAGGTTTCTTCCTCCTCGATGAGCCGGGAGATGCGGTCCAGCTCGTCCAGCGTCAGCGTATCGCCGCCGCCGCGTCCCGCAGCTTGCGCAGGTTCCGGGCGATCGCATAGCCCAGCTTGCCGGTCTCATTTGCCTCCGCCAGAATCTCAATATTGGCCGCCATCAGGTCATTGGTCATTTGCATGGTTTAGGTCTCCTTTCAAGCAATTACTGCAAGGTCAAAGTTACATCAATACTCTCATCGTGAAAGACAGAGTTGCCCAACGCAAGAGTATAAGCGCCAGAGATTTCTATATTGGAATAAGCGCCGAATGTATAAGACGATGCGGTGTCGCTGGTCCATGCGACTGTATGCACCAGGCCACCTTCCGAGCCAAGGTCGATGCTAAAACCCACGCCACCAGAAACATTGTATTCATCATAATCATCCAACTCGTGCCACGAGAAAATGGATGTTCCGCTGCTCAGCGCGGACAAAGCCCACTCGCCGTAACTCACCGAACCCCCTACGCTCATGTGTCCGCCAAAAAACCCGCAGATATCGCCCTTTGAATACAAATTTTTCAAAGATATTTCACATCCATCCGGATATACCGCGTAGAACTCATACGTTGCGACTATCTTAACAGTATCACAAGCGTTGGCATAAATATTGCCCCCCTCTTTTCTAACCTCGATGCTGCCATAAAAAGTTGAGCCGTCGCTGCTGTATATGAATATCGCTTCAGATTTGCTATTGCTGTACCCCAAAAAATCAGTGTTTTCCTTCAATTCACTGGTAAAGCTTACAGCATTGCCGCTACTGTAATCGTACACGGCCAAGCCGGACAATCGCCCTTCTATATGGTCGATTTTGCACAACCCCGGTATCAGCCGCACCTCGCCGTCCACTCCCGCATACGCCGCTATCACATGGCGTACACCGGAAGCTCCAACCTTGACATAGCTGATTTCCCGGCTTTCGCCGTCTACGCCCACATAAGATTCATAAGCCATTTCACACCTCCTTAAATGTACACCAGGCAGATTTTGCCGTCGTCCAGGCTGGACGGGGCGGAGGTCGCCAAACTAATATTAGACCCGGAGTTGTTGGCGATGTAGGTGTCTATTGTTGTGCCGTTAATATAGATGTTGGAACCTCGGATATATGTGGGACAACTGGCGTTGCCCACATACACGGTAGAGCCACGGA
Organism: Oscillospiraceae bacterium; assembly: GCA_021205585.1. Taxonomy (GTDB): domain Bacteria; phylum Bacillota; class Clostridia; order Oscillospirales; family Oscillospiraceae; genus JAJPXI01. The sequence continues at coordinate 53,673 of JAJPXI010000207.1, read as the reverse complement.
TGTAAGTAGGATAATTTACGTTGCCCAAATAGAAGTCGTTCGCGGTGGTAAGGTATATCATGCCGACGTAAGCAGAACTGGAATTTCTCCAATAGAGATACTTCCCGTTGGCAAGCCGGACGCCGGCATTGAACGTTGCCGCGCCGGAGACTGTCATGGTTGAACCCACTGTTAACGTACCGCTAAATGTTGCCGCGCCGGTCGCGGTAATCTTGCCGCCGCTCAGATACAGACTAACATCGCCATCGTCGCTGTTGCTGGTCATACGCACACCCGCGTTTGTGGCGATGAGATAGTTGTAGCCCGTGGCGTCGATCACACCGATACCATCAGTTTCTACTTTGCCGCTGCTGCCCGCCAAATAGCCGACATAGCCGCCCTCGGTGGTCAAGCTGGAGTTATCATAGACGTGCAGCGCTCCACCCAGGTTGACATCATTGTAGATGGTGCCGGATGTTGCGGTGATCTCACCGGAAACGATCGCGCCCGTGGCGTACATCACACCGCCATAGGTAACATAGAAGCTGCTCGTACTCGTAGTTGTTGGTGCCGATGTAGATGCTCCTGCGTAGAAACAAATCGAGTTGCTGGTAATAGTGCTTGGACAGTACATTCCGGCATATGTCAGTACACCATTACCTGAGAAGAAACAGGTACTGCTGATTGTAAACCCACCGATAGTGCCGCTTGTAGCCGTAATCGAGCCACTAATATCTGCGCCCGTTGCAGTTAGAACGCCGCCGT
>JAJPXI010000207.1:52535-52919 GCA_021205585.1 Oscillospiraceae bacterium | reverse complement strand
GTAGCCGTAATCGAGCCACTAATATCTGCGCCCGTTGCAGTTAGAACGCCGCCGTATGTTACGCTGAATTTAGCGCTTCCTCCAACACGGCTGTCCGCTCCTGCGAAGAACGCAATACTCGCAGCTGTAATTGTACCAGGTTTGTACCATCCGGCGTAGCTTCCGCTGACGCTGGAGTTATAGCTGTAAATACCAGTAGAAGTTATGGTGATCGCGCCAATGGTACCAGATGTGGCAGTGATTGCTCCGGCCTTCGTTACCTTAAAAGCGGTACCTAAACTGATACCGTCGGTGCCGATATACACATTATTGGCAGTTGTAGCGAGAGCGTCCGTCGTACTATAAATAGACGAATCGCCGATCGTAAACCCACCGATAGTGCCG
>JAJPXI010000207.1:0-52525 GCA_021205585.1 Oscillospiraceae bacterium | reverse complement strand
ATAGTGCCGGAGGTGGCGGTAATAGCTCCAGAGTAAGTGACATAGAACGGCGCATCCGTTCCTGTTTCATCAGACGCTCCCGCAAAGAAACTAATCGACGAACTCTTGACCGACGTGGGCTTATACCATCCGGTATAAACGCCCGTACCGTCAGTAACAGCGCTATCGGTTACGGCGGTATCCGTAGAGCTTGCGGTCGTGCCAGAAATATACCTGGAATAGATGCCGGTCGAGGACAGAGAAATATTGCCGATGGTACCGGAGGTGGCGGTCAGATTTCCACCGTAAGTCACCTTGAAGGTTGCGCTTGTTCCGGTTGCGCTCGACGCACCAGCGAAGAAAGCAATAGAGGAAGTTTCGACAGTGCTCGGCTTATACCAACCAGCATAAGTACCAGGCACAGAAGCATTGGAGCTATAAATCCCAGTGGAAGATATAGTAATATCCCCAATGGTGCCGGAAGTAGCGGTAATCTTACCGCTGATATTTACACCAGTTGCAGTCAACACACCGTTCTGCATATTGATATACGCGGAACTGCTTGCGTACTGCCGGAAGCCGGACTGGCCAATATATGTTCCGACGATAATAGAGGCCATAGATGTGGTACCGTTATAGATCGCGGTGTCGCCAATCGTCCAGCCGCCAATCGTGCCGTCCGTAGCGGTAATTGAACCTGAGATGGTCGCGCCCGTCGCCGTAAGCGCTCCGCCGTAGGTTACGCTAAATGTAGCACCGGTCCCGGTCGCGTCAGTCGCTCCAGCAAAGAACGCCGTGCTGGTCGAAAGAATAGTACTCGGCTTATACCAGCCTGCATAAGAGCCAGAGACGCCGGAGTTATAGCTATAAATCCCGGTACTACTCAGTGTCAGTGCGCCAATTGTGCCATCAGTAGCAGTAATCGTACCACTAATATCGACCCCGGTCGCAGTCAATGCACCACCGTAAGTCACCTTGAAGGTTGCGCTTGTTCCGGTCGCGCTGGTTGCGCCAGCAAAGAAGGCAATGGTAGACGAGGCGATTGTACTCGGTCTATACCATCCTGTGTAACTTCCACTCACGCTGGAATTATAGCTGTGGATGCCCGTACTCGACAGAGTAATAGCACCAATAGTTCCGCTTGTTGCGGTAATAACACCGGCAGCAGTCACATCAAAGTAGGTGCTGTCAATTACAAGGGTATTGCTGGAGAACGTAATTGTTCCGGCGGAGACTGTAATAGCGGTGGTATCGTTCGCAAACGCTGTCCGCACCGCAGACAAATCTACACTGTCGATCGCAGTCTCTGTGCCGTCCACAGACAGCACAATAGATGCCGTGCTGCCAAGGCCACCAGTGACAGACAAGGTAATGCTGTCTGCCAATTGCTCGATTTTAGAGCTAACATATCCGGCAGAAGCATAAGTCACCGGTGTAGTCCACGATACGGTACCATCAGCGGAGACCTGCCGGAAGGAAACCCAAATCGTGTATCCATCTGCGGCATCCGGGCAGTTCTCGCTCCAGTCGCTATTGACTGCGGTGATGCCAACTAAAGATTCATCGGTCTTTGCCGTATCGGTGTAAGCGGCCGCAACGCACAATGCTGGGTCGCTCGGATCTGTATCGTCTGCAAAGCTGGCAAAGTACGGCGTGACATCCGTCAGGCCCGCCTCAAACCCTTCAATCTCGCTTTGAATCGAAGTGACAGAAGTAGTGATGCTATCCAGAGATATGGTGAGAGAAGAGATTTGCGAAGACAGGGTGGAATAGTTATCGCTAACTGTCGTGGTCAAACTGGATACGCTTGAGCTGATAGAGTCAACAGTCTGCGAGATTTCGGAATACTGAGACGACAGTGCGGAGTAATTATCGCTGACAGTAGTTGATAGCGCGGACACGCTCGACACTACACTGTCGACTCTCTGGTCGACCGTGCTATAATACTCATACAGAGTGGTATAATTGCTCGATACCGTAGAAGACAGAGAGGTTACGGTAGAAGAAATATCACCAACGGTCTGCGTAAGAGTGCTATACTTACTGGACAGAGTTGTAATCTCTCCAGTAAGTTCGGCATATACGCCACTGTCGCCGTCTTCACCGTAGAGGATTTTACCAACATAAGTTTCGGTATAAGATTCCCAAACCTTGTTTTCAATAAACTCCTCGGTCTGAGTGATACTGGACCCCATATCCGACACGCTGCTGATTAAATAAGCATCAGATATACAGGTTGGCTCAGACCAACTGATCTCACCGTCTATTGTTACAGTCTTATAGGCGACCCATAAATACGGGCAATCTTCTGTTGTATCTGGAGCATCCGTATACCACACACCAGAGATGACATTAACCAGATCGGTCTGCGAATCATCAGTTACGGCGGTATCGGTATAGGCCGCCGTCCGCTGTGTATCTGGGTCGCCAGGCGATACGGTCGCAGAACTGCCGATAGCATAATAAGCGGTAACTTCCGTGGCGGCGGTAGACGTAATACCAGATACCGTACTTTCGATCGTGGAGACGCTGGTGGTAATGCTGTCGAGTGTGATAGACTGAGAAGCAATAGTATTGCTTATCGTGGTGTAGTCATCTTCCAGGTCGTCAACGGTAGTCGTCAGGCTCGCAATGGTAGTAGTGACACTATCAATCAGTTGGATAACTTCGCTGTAGTTGGAAGAAACCGTTGATACAAGCCCGCTCTCACCATCCTCGCCATAAATGGTCGTCTCTAATTCTATAATGGTAGACGAGACACTACTAACCGTTTGCTCAATCTCGCTGTAGTTTTCGGTAAGCGTAGTTACGGTTCCGCTTAACCCGCTCTCGCCATCCTCGCCATAAACCGTTGTTTCTATCTCGGCAACGGTAGAGGTGATAGTATCAACGTCCTGTCTAATGCTGCTGTAGTAATTAGTCAGCTCTGTATAGTTATCAGAAACTGTCGTGGTCAACGTGCCGACCTCAGATTCAATCGAGCTAACCGTTTCCGTCAAGAAAGAATAATTATCGGATACCGTTGTGATTGTTTCGCCCAAGCTATTGATGGCTTCGGTGAATGTTTCTTCACTAACCAGCGTCGAAATCTCTCCTTGAATTACAGTCAGTTCTGTAACCAACGTTGTGGTTTGCGACAGAATATTAGAATCGGTAATACAAGTCGGCTCGGACCAGCTGACAGTACCATCAACCGTTACGGTGCGATAGGCCACCCACAAATACGGGCAATCTTCGGTTGTAGACGGTGCATCTGTGTACCATACACCAGAGAGGACATCTACCAGGTCGGTCTGCGAATCATCCGTAATTGCCGTATCAGTGTAAGCAGCGGCCCTCTGCGTATCCGGATCACCCGGAGACTTAGTATCGGAACTGCCAATCGCATAATAGGCAACAACCTCTGTAGCGGCGGTAGATGTAAGATTGGACACCGTGCTTTCGATCGAAGACACGCTTGCAGAAATGCCGTCAAGCGTTACCGATACACTCGTTACAGTACTACTCAAGCTATCCACTGTGGAAGTTAGGCTCGCAACAGTAGTCGTAATACCTTCGACGGTCGCCTCAATCGTAGTGTACTGTTCTGAAAGCGTAGTATAATTTCCGCTCACGGTATCAATAGTAGCTTCCAGGTCGCTAATTGTGGTAGTAATCCCGTTTACAGTCGTCTCAATTGTCGTATACTTGTCAGATAGTTCGGTATAATTATCGCCGACCGTTGTACTCAAGTCAGCTACGGTTTCGGTGATGCCACTTACAGTCGTCTCAATAGTGGTATACTTATCAGATAGCTCGGTGTAGTTATCGCCGACAGTTGTAGTGAGATCAATCACGGTTTCGGTGATACCATCGACCGTTTCAACAAGGCTGGAATATTGGCTCTGTACTTCCGTGATAGTATCCCCAATAGAATCGACGGTTTCTGTCAATGTATCTACACTGACGAAAGACGAGATTTGCCCTTGGATCACGGTCAGTTCCGTAACTAAAGTAGTAGTTTGAGAACGAACATAGGAATCCGTGATACAGAACGGTGTTGTCCAATTAACGCTGCCGTCCAGCATTTCCTGTTTGTAACAAATCCACAGATATTCATCTTCACCAGCAGTTAATTGCTCGGTCGTCCACACGCCAGAGATGACATCTACCAAGTCAGTCTGCGACTCGTCTGTCATGGCAGTGTCGGTATAGGCCGCCGCTCGTTGCAGGTCTGGATCGCCAGGAGATTCAGTAGAAGATGTACCGATAGCATAATAGGTAACAATATTGGCAACACTATTGGACTCAAGATCGGAAAGACTTGATTCATAATCATCCAACTGCTGGATAATTGATGTGTAAGCCGCGCTAAGTGTAGTGTTATCAATTGTCACGCTTGCCGCGTCTACGACAAGACTACCATCCTTATTAAGTGCGCTTGCCACACTCTGTATATCCAACTTCGAGCCGGAAATCGCCGCATCATCAGCAACATTCAAATCCTTAATAATTGCGCCATTGCCGCCGAGTCCTTCCTCGGTTAAACCTTCGGCGTTCCAGATTAACGTACCTTCTGAGTTCCACAGATACAAATTGTAGTCGCCGGATGCGTCCTCACCAATCTGTACCCGGACATAAGTCCCATCACTGATTTGAATGGTGCCGTCTGCGATGACAAGGCTGGCATCGTCTTCGGCAGTTTGAATCTTAACCCGAGTGGTATAAATAGTGCCAGACGTAATCTTATCTGCCGTCACGCTGGCTATCATGGCAGATGTAATAACTGCGTCGTCAACTACCACATTATCGCTGGTCAAATGTACGGTCGTCAAACTTCCTGCACCAATATTGCCAGCAAGAACAGACTCAATGTTTGCAACCGTTGAATAAAGCTCGCCGAATGTAGCGGTTCCAGAATTGAGCAACAGTGTGTCAATATAGTCAGCCGTAACCAGCGCCGCTTGTAGGTCAGCAATATAAGCCTCGTCTGCACTCAGCATCACAGAGGTAATGACATCTGCGGTCACAAACAGTACCTGCAATTCCGCAATGTTTGCAGAATCTGCCTCTAAAAGAGTAGTGGCGATATAGCTCGCCGACACAAGAGCCGCACGCAGGTTGGTTATATCTGCTTCGTCTACATCTACGAACAACGCATCAATGTACCCAACTGTAATAAGAGCGGCCTGTAAATCTGCAATATTCGCTTCGGAGGCGTTTAAGATGGCGGTTGTTACCGTACCAGCCGTGACAAACACTGCCTGCAACTCAGCGATAGACGCGGCATCCGCCGCGAGCAGGGCAGAAGAAACATATGCAGATGTTACAATCAATGCCTGCAAGTCGGCAACATTGGCCTCGGAAGCCACAAGTAGTGTCGTAGTGATATAGTCCGCGTCAATCGTTCCAGCTTCTATATAGTTTGTCTCCAAATAACCAATCATTGCAGACTCGGAGTCCAGCAGTACTGTGGAGATATATTCAGAAGTCAGATAGTTAATCGTGGCAGATTCCGCATCCAATACAGCTGTGTTGATATAGTCAGCTGTTACGATATTCGATGTGATATACTCGGAGGTGATAAGGGTAGCCTGAAGTTCGCCAATTGTAGCCGAGTCAGCCTCTAATATCTCGGCCGCAATGTAAGCCGTGTCGATTACTTCTGTGGTAAGAGTTTGAATTGTTGCGGACTCGGCTTCGATAATGGTCGCGTACAGCTCGCCAACAGTTGCCTCGTCCGCCGCAAGCAACGCTGTAGAAATATTTTCTGCGGTAATTGTTGTAGCAGCAAGCTCTTGGATAGTCGCACTTTCCGCTTCGATAACAGCGGCGTATAAGTCATTGATCGTCGCAGACTCGGCGTCCAAAAGTGTAGTCAACACATAATCGGATGTTACCTGCCCGGAAATAATTGTGTTGATCTGCGCTTCTGTTGCGGAGATAATACTCGCGTACAACTCCTCAACATATGCCTGTTCCGCCTCCAGTGTTTGGGCTTCAATCAATGTCGAGGAAATATACTCTGCATCAATATTAGTAGAAACTATGTTCTCAATTGTAGCAGTCTCCGCTTCAATAATTTTAGCGTAAAGTTCTTTGACTTCGGCCACATCAGCCTCAAGCAACGCTGTGGCAACTACGTCCGACGTAATCGTTCCGGCGACAAGGTCTGTAATCGTAGCACTCTCGGCCTCGATAATGCTGGCGTATAACTCTTCGACTACGGCGGTATCGGCTTCTAACAGAGCAGTAGAAATATTATCGGCCGTAATTGTTCCGGCGGCAAGCTCTTCGATTGTCGCGCTCTGAGCGCTGATGATTTCTGCATACAATTCATCAACTACGGCTGTGTCGGCGGTCAACAATGCAGTGGATACGGTATCAGCTGTAATCGTCCCAGCGGCGAGCTCTTCGATTGTGGCCGACTCGACGTCAATTACCTTTGCAAACAACTCATCAACAGTGGCCGACTCTGCTTCCAAAAGCCGCGTTGCGATATAATCAGATGTAATACTCTCCGATGTAATAGTCTGAATATTAGCGGTCTCGGCCTCAATTACCTTTGCATAAAGATCGTTTACGCTCGCAGTATCGGCTTCCAACAAGAGCGTCGCGATGTAATCAGCGGTGATATTTTCTGCCACAAGATCAGTGATGTTGGCCTTTGCAATATCTGCAATCGCCGCGCTCAGGTAATTCGTAGACAAATTTTCTGCATTCAGATTCACGATATTGGCAAGGTAAGCATCTACTACATCTGCGTTCAAATACTGAGTGTCGATACACTCAGAGGTAATATACTGGGCGTTCAGATACTTGGTCTGAAGATACGACTGGAATGTTACGGTGTTGCCATCATCGTCAGTTGAGACCACATTATCGGCGTTCAAAATAAGATCCGTCAGGTCGATGTTCCCCCACACGAGAGACGCGCCATTATCCAACACAACATTACCATTGGCGTCGATGTAGAACTGTGTGTTGCCGTTGTTCGTAATCGTAAAAGCGACGCCGCTTGAGGTGTCAATAGTCAATCCATTTGCATCAAACGTCATGGACCCGTCGGCGGTATAAATGCCAAGCGATTCGCCCAGAATCAGATTGCCGACCAGCACCTCACCGTTAACACCGTATGCGCTGGTCAGTTCTCCGGTCGTCGGATCGACATAATAGAATCTTCCGATAGCGGTCCGAATCGTTTTCCAGTTGTCATCCGTGATAGCATAAGTAGAGTTTACAATTTTGGACTGCTCTGCCTCATAGCTATCAGTCAGCGGGTCGTATTTGCGGAACAACATCCCGTGAGAGTCCCATGTCTGAGACTGATTATCCGCGCCGCTTATAATCTTAGTATTGGTCACATCTAACCCGTTGGTACGCCAGCCAGAAACAACGGAACTGGCCGAACTACCTTGGCTGGCCTGCTGTTGTGTTGCGCTGTAGGACGTAGCCATAGAAGAAGCCTGACTAAGAATCGACTCCATATCAGAAACTCCAGTTGCAGTTTTCACGACATCCGAAAACTCAACCGTGATTTCATCAAGATTGTCGTAATCAATTCCATACCCAATCAACCGCAACTTATAAACGTCGTCGTCAACCCGGATGCGTAGCCAATTTCCAATCTCAAAATAGTCTACAAGCGCCTCGAACCCGTTGATGATGAGCAAATTCTTCAGCGTTGCGGAGATAGAGTGCTGAAGCTCAGCAGACTTATAAATTTCATTTTCCGCAACCTCAATAAACTCTAGTGCTCGCTCAAATAGCTCAGCATTATCCAGCCCATCAGAAATATAGTTGCTGTTGTTGTACTCATCTTCCCGGCGATAAGCACAAAATTCCAGCCACAAGTCTTCGCCAACATAGGTCTCGAAGTCCAGAGCCTCCTGAATCGCATCCCGCTCAGCTTCGATATATGTCTGCACACCGCCGGTTTCAAGATTGCCGTCGGAGTCATAGACGCCGGTGATTAACTCAATCTCCTCTTCCCGCAGTGCCATCTCATTCTCGATAGCCATGAGCTTTTCGTAGTATGGCGCGTACAGGTCATCATACAGGTTCGGGTCTTCACCCGCCCAGGTGTCTGCGTTGCCAACGCCCTGCTCAATCAAAATATCCAAACAAGCCTGACAAGAATCGTGGAAGGAGGTAAGACTATCGAGACAATAAAGCTTCAGCTTTTCCTCAAAGTCGTCGATGTCGTATGCAAACAATCCGGTGATGCTCACATCGTCTGTGTCGTCGGCGCTCAGTTCTTTCTCAATGAGCTGTAAGAGATATTCCTCGTAGTCGTCTGTAACCGTAACAGATATAGTGCTGCTTGTTGCGGTGTCCTCATCGTCTGAATAGTTCGTGACGGTAAACGAGCCAGTCCAGGCGGTGCCAGACAGAGTAGCCCCGTCATTTACTTTAACCTGATATTTGGAGCTAACAATAGCCTTCGCCATGGCCAGAACCGCACTGGTTGCCGTGGCTGTAGACACGCTATCAATACTTGCGACCGCAACAGGGGAGAGGTTGCTTGCTGTCAGCAAGGCAGCCTGTTCACTGGCGTCGGACTCGCTCGTCGTTACATCCGGCATCAATGTTGACTGGAGATAAAGCTCTAAATCAATCGCGTTGTAGTAGGCGTTCATCAGCGCCGCGTATCCAACAATTGACGTATCTAGAGTCTCCAGATCGCTGTTGTACGTCTGATATTTTTTGACCAGTTCGTTGTACTCTGTTATAACACTGGAAGAAATGTTGGCCACATACTCGTCCTTATAATACGCATAGAGTTCGTCGTATTTGTCCAGCTTTGTGACCAGCTCGTCCGACATATCTGTTTTCATGTCGTCGGTCAGATACCAGATATAGCTTGTCCCGTTTGGGTTGCAGTTGCGGATCGTGGCGGTCATCAAGTCGTCGCCGCCTACAAGCCGGAAGCAGTTCTTTACGCTGTCCGTGTCCGTAGTGAACTGGATGTTACTGCCCAGCGCGTCCGCCGTAACGAAAATAGTGGTGTCCTCGCCATACCCCTCGTTGATCGTCGTGCCGCCGCACTCAGGGCAGGTTGTGGTAAACTCACCACGATAGCCGCAGGACGCACAAGTGGACTCCAGGTCATATACAGAAATCGTCCGGTTCGGTTTGCCATCATCATCAGACTCGGAGTCGAAGACAAACAGGCAACCAATCTCCGTAGCAATTTCCTGGAACGCATCATACAGGGAAGTCCCATCGAAAGAAAATGTGCGTTGAATATTTACAAGCGTATCGTCCACATGGGCAATGCTGTAATGCGGCGCTTTCTCCATAATACGGTCCAGCAGAGACGCTTCTGGATATGCGGTGCTATAAAAGACCGTAGCCCGTTCATAGTCGTCTCTGGCGATATCGTCCTCGGTATTGATTTCAATATCATAGAGCATAATCTGAGACAGTTCTGCCTGTCCGAGTCTCGTACAGTTGACTGTCTTGACTGTCTCGGTATCCTCGTCCAGACTGACCGTGGCTTCAAACCACACGTCCCACTCCTGGCACCATACCAGCCGGAAATTGACAAGCTCATCCCAAAGCGGAACCAGCTCGCCATCACTGTCATACTTGTGAACCTGGAACTGAATCTCAGACGGCTCGTTCTGATAATCAGCAATGTTAATGGACCCGGCGGGGATCTGTCCGAACTTATCCCCACTTCTAGTGGCAAGGACAAGGATAGGAGGCTCAGGATTTCCCGCCGCATCAAACTTGATTTTGATTGCCATGCTATCCCTCCTTACAGGCCAATCTTAACAACAGGTGAATATGTCATCACAATCGTACAACTTAGAGAAGAGCTGATTGTGTTTGTGTGTTCCTCATATGTATTTGCAACCCTCAAGAAATTCCAGTTAAAGTCGTTCTGGATTTCATGGGACGAAAGAGAAGAGGAGATAACCGGATAGTTCATCGTAATAACTTCCCCGGACGTACAGTTCGCAATATATGTCGTCCTGTCTTCCTCTACATTATAAATCGTCAGGTTTCCGCTTGCTTTCAAAGTAATCGTGGTCTCCGGGTAAATAAACCCTTCCTCGTCCGATACGTCCTCAAACGACCCGCTCGTTGAAATCGTCACAGTGACAGGCTCCAAAAGTGCGAACGGGCGGTTGGTGATCAACGTCAGCTCCAGCCCAACAACTTTATCGTCCATCTCAATCCGGCTAATATTAAAACTGCCCTCAAAGTAAAAACTGGAATACTCATTATTCTCGTCCAGCAGTTTGAATTTATGAAACCGCTTCCGGTTCAGCCAGCTCATCAGCTCTCGCATTTCAGATACGGAAATTTCCAAATCGTCGAAAGCACACAAGTCTTTACACATCTGGAATGTTGTGGTGATACACTCGCTATACTCCGAACTGGTAAGCTCATATTTCGCGCCCCTTAAAGTCGATACTGTATTAAATGTAATCTGCGACCCGTTGGTCACGGTTTCCTCTCCGCTGGAGTCAAATTTACAAAGCGTATACCCAAGGTCGCTCAGAGTTACGCCGTCATATTCAAAGTCATAAGCATACAAGAATTAGCACCTCCTTCAAGGAGCCTTGACCCGCTTGATCGCTTGTTCAAATTTCTTCCTGTAGGTATCCTTCATTTCCTTTACTTCATTCAGAGCCGTCTGGTAGTTCTCGCGCAGCGCCAACACCTCGGCAATCAGCGTCTGATATTCCTGCTCCATTTTCTCAGCCGCAGCAATACGCGCACACCAGCGCTGTTCGCTCGCTCGAAACTCATCTGCCTGTTTGTTCAGTTCCTGATTTTCCTCGGTCAGAGCCTCGACCCGCTTTTCAAGCACAGAGATTTTTCGCTCCAACCGCCTGGTATCCCATGTCAGATTCACTTTGCACCATCCTTTTGTTCGTAAATAGGGAGGGGAGGCTTATGCCTCCCCGTTTTCTTATCCCCATTTATATTTGTTCTTTGCCAGTTTACTCCCACCAACAGCTTGGTCTACCGTCATAGCTTGCACAAATTTCTCGAACTGCGGATCTTTCACCATTTGGTTGACCAGCGAGTTATAGTCTTCCACATGGTCGATCGCCACATTCATCGTGCAATTGATGTCCTGCGTGATACCGGCGGATTCCACACTCAGCGGCATACCGATTGTTGTAAGCTGCTCCAGCAGATTTTCCGCCGCGCTGTCTCCAAAGAGAGCCGTCAGCGTGTTACCGTTCGCAACATCAGCCATAGCGTCCTTTAGCGCAATAAAGTTCGCCGTATCGGTTGCATTCAGAACAAGCTCCGGTTCCTGCGGCGTGCCGTCCAGCTGAGCAAGGCCGGTGTAATCTACCAGACCGCCGGTCTTGTACCCGGTAATCTGATCCTTCTTAATCCAGCCTAAGTCGCCATTGCCGAGCTTGTTCCCGGTGCTGATATGAATCGGGTAGTTCTGCCCAGACTTCGGACTGGACACAACCTTCGTCACATATACGCTCTCACCGAGATACTTAGACCCAGTCGGCGATGTACCATAGGAGTCGGTATAATACTTGCCGCTCTTGAATGTCACCTTGTCGCCAACCGCCACAACCCCGTCGCCGCCAGAGCTGTTGCTGCTTGACTTCGTGGAAGAGGAGCTGGACGAGCTGGAAGAAGAGGATGTGGAACTGCTGGAAGACGATTTAGTTTCACTGACAGTAGCAGCGGCTGTCGTGTCGGACGCTTGCTGCATAGCCGCTACATACGCCTTGATGCTGTCCAGCGTTTGATTAGTCGTCGTCTGTTTGTCGGAGAAATCCGGTCCGTATGTCGTCACAGCTGTAGTGTAATCTTTCCCGTTTTGCTCCACAGCTGCTTGATACAGTTTGACCATATCTCCTACGGATAAAGTCGCGTCATCAATATCAATTCCGAGACTATCAAGAAGCTCTTGCATCTTGTCTGTGTTAAGAGTCGTAGCGTTCTCAATGTCGATACCAAGTTCGCTAAAAAGCTCTCGCAAAGCGTCCGAGGCCGTCTGCCAAATATTAGACATCTCGGTGGACATCGTATATCCAACAGCTTCCGACTGGCTTAGCAAGGTGTCGTTAATTGTAATAGCATTGGCGTTTACAGCGGTAATCATATCGCTGATTAGTAAGTCAATGTCATCCAGCCGCTGATTCAAAATCAGCTCATACTCGTCGTACAGGTTGTCGAGCATTTGCTTAGTGTCGCTAATAAACTGCTCGTATTGCATCTCGGCCAGCTCGGTCTCGGCTTCTTCCAGGCTGACTTGTAGTTTCTGAACCGTTGCTCGTGTTTCTTCGGAAGTATCGTTGCCGGTCGAATACGCGGAAAGTTGTTTCTGCAAACTTGCAATTTCGGAAGTTTGGTCAGAGATTGACTTTTGGTAGTCATATAAATCTTTTGCTGAGTCTAAAGAATTTTCGTATTGATCTATAAGATCTTGAAGGGCGCTCAGCTCCAGCTCAATGCCTTCCTCAACCATATCCACAATGGCCTGTTTCTCTTCCTCGGCAGCCAGAATGGATTCCTGCTGTAACTCAAGCAGCTCTTGCCTGCGTTCCAGCAAATCCGTGTTGAACGGATCGTCTGCGATCGCCTCGTTCAACTCCTCGATCTGCTCAGCATAGTCGTCGGCCTGGTACATATAGGTATCGTAGTTCTGGGCGTGTAGACCCATAGTGGAAATACCGGTATCGGTCAGCTGGCCGTTATCGGTGTACAGATCTGTATTGGACATCAGGTCGATCAGGAAGTCGGCCTCACTGGTCAGGTTGCTGATCTGGTCTTCAACATAGTCAAAGTAATCCCAATCCAACTCCCGCATAGCGTTGGCATACTCCACGAGGGACGTGGTGGCCTCCTGAATGGACTCCGTGACCGCGTTGATGGACTCCTGCATATCATACCATTCGGAACTGTACATGGAGATTGTCCCGGAGTCCAGAGCTTCAGCCAGAGCAGACTGCAAGCTGTCCAACTCGCTCTCCATCACGGCGATACTCTCCTGTTCTACCTCCGTCAGCGCCTTGTAGTATTCCTTGCTCACCAGATACCCACGGGTCTCTGTATCGGTGATGGCGTTGTCGTATGTGGTGGTCAGGTGCTCCAACAGGGCGAGCTGGTTCTCGTAGTCCTCTTCGATGAGAGTGAACTGCTCAGAGTACAGGTCGGCTAGATTTTCTTTCAGCTCAAGAATTGCGTCGGAGCAGTCGAGGGCCTTTTCATCATTTTATTTCGCCGGGGCGCTACACCCGACGGGCTTTTACCCTCATGGGTTTCCCATGAGATTCGACTATATCTTTTACTCATATTGCAATTTTTAGATCGTTTGCGATAATTTCCTCCATACGTTTACCTTCCCAATATGGAATACGCAATAGATGAATGTCGTGGGCACAACAATATCGGTTCTTTATTTGGTCGTGAGCTATTGTCACGAGGTAGCGATCTTCTCCGTGTACCGGCATATAATGATGCTGACCATCAAACTCAATAATAGTGTTATAGTCTGGCAAATAAAAATCAAACGGGAGTGGCTTTTTATCACAACAATCTTTGAATCTTTTCTCCTGAACGAAAGTGATATTTTTTGACTCCAAAAACTCCCTGATTTTTAATTCCCCACTGCTCTCTTTGCACGAACATGTATGACAACGATTTATCCCTGCCTTAGTATAGCTGGAAAACGCCGTTGTAAATACATTTCCGCACCTACATCTAATACGCAGATTGTTGATAAACGCCCCTTTATAATCTTCTGGGTTTAGTAGTATATTGCCATTTACCTTCTCGATTTCCTGTTTGACATAATCGCCACTGTGCTTTAAGGCTACCCTAACGCTATCATAGCCACAATCTCTGCACCTATGCCCTCTCAAAAGATTGTCAAGATTCATAGTCTGGATACCGTGTATCGGGCATCGAAATTGAATGGCGGCCGTGGCTCCGGCATAATCATCTTCAGAAGAGATTAGTTCATATCCGCACTCATCACAAATACGCCGAGCTTCACCCATCTTTTTTCTTGACATTCTCGCCCATCTAAGCTCGTTGGCCTTCGTGGGCGCGCACTTAGAGCACGCATCCTTATTAAGAAGTAGACGTCCGTTTGTAATTAAGGCATACTGTGTTTTATATTCGTTTCCACAATAATCACACACAACAACTATCTGCGCCGAAGAATGTAAGGAAAGATGCTTTGCTTTTACATAAAAGGGGTCATATCGTTTTGTATATTTGTAACCCATCAACTCGTACCATTCCTTATTTGTATTATTCCAACGTACCATAACTAATTGATTTTCATCAAACATATTTCACCTCCTATCATTGGCTTCTAAATTGCAATTATAAGTAATCTACCACTTCGAGCCGCCAATCGCTTGCGGCCCTACTCGCATTTCAGCGATAGTCTGTGAACCTTCTCCTATTCGGAGCTTGGCTGCTGATTGCCCGTTGTAAAGGACTTAGGCTTTCGCCATATCCTATGTGCCTAATTTTTTCTGCTTTCGCCGCCGTCACGCTCAGACATCTTTCATTCTCACGTTTTGGCTTAGTCACCTTTGGGGCGTCCCAGCAATTCAGTAGAAAAGCCGTACCAGTTCCAGGTACAGCGGCATGAAAATATACCATTCTTGAAATTGGCTTACTAAATCTGCGGTATCCTCATCCAGCGTCTCAATGTCGATGGTGCCGTCCATGACCTTAGCCGCAAGGTCACTGCTCAACCCGACAGAGTTGGCCTCTTGCATATACCGGTCATAGCCCGCCTGCTGAACTTGAATCTCCTCTGTGATTGTGGAGATTTCGTCCTTCGTCGCGCTCAGCCGCTCGGCAAGCGTGTGATACGCGCTCTCCGCTATGGTAGCCAGATTGTCGATCGCCCGCTCAATCCGGTCGATTGCGATCTCAATCCAGTCGATGACCTCTTCTGTATTCTCGTCGTCGGAGTCAGAAGAACTGCTGGATGAACTGCTCGAAGAAGAGCTGGTCTTGGCAGTGGAGGCGGTGGCGGTCGTAGAGGGGCTGACTCCGCTGCCGGAGCCGCCAGTAAACGCAGTGCCAGTAAGGAAAGATGTTCCTCTCTTGCGACCACTTACTATCTTACCGTACTTGAAGATCTGCTCAGTCTGGTCTGCGTTGAATATAATGTCATTTGGTTCGTGGTGGAAGAACTCTGCCGCGTCGTCCCCGATGGTGAACCATCTGCCGTTGCGTCAATTATGTTTTGCCCGGTTCGCTACACCGGACAGGGCATCGCCCCTCATGTTCTCACATGAGTTCAGACTATATCTTTTACCTATATAATAGGTAATTTACTGCTTCGAGCTGCCAATCGCTTGCGGCCCTACTCCCTTGCGGGATAGTCGTTGAACCTTCCGCTATTCGCGGCTTGGCTGCTGATTGCCCAATCCCTACCGTTTTCAAACCATTGCCGTTTGTAGCTATTCGCTACTCCGTTTTGGTGGTAAGGCTCTAAGGGTGTTCCAGCAATTCAATAAATTATGAACCGCTTATCACTAAGCGGCGTGGCTTCGCAAAACCACGAGTTCTTGTCCGAGTTCTCCTCCCAGAGACTCTCCGCTCGACCCGACGCTCCAATCCCCACTGGCTTTGGCCGTACCAGTGGCGTGGGCAGTACCGTCTGCATTCGATGCTGTGCCTATCGCAATGCTTGCTCCGGACAGATCGTCTACAACGCTTTGTATCACCCGCAGGTCTTTGAGCGCCCCGCCGGATACCGTCACAACGATAGTTTTGTCGCCAAACTGATATTCCTCATAATATTCAAACGCTTCCTCGACTGCATCGGTATCGCACTCAAGCGGTAGATCGTCAACGTCTATGGAGCCAAGTATATCCATCACGGCATCAACGCTATCCTGATCAAGCTCTACAGAACATTCAGAAGTGATGCTCTTTATCTCCTCTATGGTTTCTGTATCAAGACCGAGAGAGATATATGCGTCTTTAGAGATATTAGAAAGCTCTGCGGAAACCTCCTGTAGATCCGTGACTATATCGGTTGTATCCTTACCAAGAGATTCGTAGAGCTTTAGCTGACTTACCAATTCGCCATATTCTATAATCTTCGCGGCGGCGTCCGCAACAATCTCGTACCCCTCTTTGAACGACGACGTGTCAACGGTCATAATGGCCGGTTGCTCGATCTGCTGAATCTGAAGATTGATAGCGTAAGGTAAAGCATATGCATCGTCCGCACCCTCTATATCCAAATTGAGAATGCCGTTTTCATCCAACATAGAGTCGTAAATCCGCTGTGCTTCCGCCAGGTCATCTTGGAGTTCGTCCACGTCCGAAGTGTTCAGATCGAACTCAAAGTCCGTCAGCCCTTCAATGCCCTGTAGTGTCGCAATCGCATCCTCAGCTCTGGTCGTAATTAGGTCAAGCGTATCACTAATATCCTCAAGAGCAACCGTCCCGCTGACATCCCCCAAGGCTGTGATGAAATATTCAATGGCTTCCGTGCCCATACCGAACCGGTCAGCGACTTCCTGTATCTTATCGCCCGTCAGATCGAATACATAACTGCCTTCTTCGTCAAGCCAAACATAGTCCTCGCCCATGACTTGGCGCACATCTTCCAGAAAATCCACCAGACCGTTGGACAGCAGATTGCCGTCCTCGTCATACGCCCAGTAATCCATGATGGAGTGCGTTGTCCCAGCGATGGTCTCACTGAGCTTAGCAAAATCCTTCAGGGCATCACCAGTGCGATTTTCCTCGCCGAGCAACAGATCGAGGTATGACTGTAAAGAATCATCATTGTACCACCCGGCGTTCAGGATGTCCTGCATATCCTCATAGCTTGCACCGATGGACTCATAGGTATCCCGCTGGTTGTCGGTATTCATGGCGTTCTGCCACTCGTTATACGCAGAGGTCAGCGCTCCATACTGGGAGGCGAGAATCTCAGTCTCTTCAATCTGAGCCTCGATTGCGTCCAGCTCGGACAGCTTTTCGTTGTAGGCGTCCACATCTCCCAGATAGCTGGACAATTCGCTCTTGGCCTCGTTATACTCATCCGCCAGCTCTTCGAGCTTCTCATCAAAGCCGGTTTTGATAACGGCCTCATACTCATCTTCCAGCTTCTTCAGCTCAGTTGTATTCAGCCGCACACCATAGGACGTGTTCTCGAACAGAGCGTCTGCGTCAAAGTCCTCCAAGTCCTGATACCGCTCTTTGAGCGTTTCAATAGAATCTGATGTTAGACCAGTGGCCGATGCGGTCTCAGCCAGAGCGGTGTTGACAGCCTCAAGCCCCTCGGTCTCCGCGTCGATGTCGATGGTGAAGTTGGTCGCGTCAGTGTACTCACGAAGTTTCTCAAGATTATCCTGCCAATCCCGTAACGTCCAGCCACTGGTGTCCTCTTGCAGGGACAGAGTATACACCAGGTCGAGGTCCCCAACCTCCAGATTGTTAAGCCAAAAGCTATATACTCTGGTCATACTCTCAGCGGCATCCTCCGCCGCAGAGGTCGCATAGAACGAACTCTCCTGGAACTCCTCCGTCAGAGCGATGATCTTATCATTGTACGTTTCCAGTGTATCGCCGTACAGAGAAGATACAATATCCTCTACGTCTTGACCAATGCCATCTGCTACAACATTAGCATACTCGTGAATTGTGTTGTATAATTTGGAATAAGAGGTATCAGAGGTGTCGACCGCTATTAGATCGCTCCAAGCCTCCTGTACTTCATCACTTGCGTTATAAATTGGCACTAAGAAATTGGTCTTGATATAGGATTGGATGTCATCTGCTGTGCCATAGCCAAGCTCCGAAAAATCAATATTTCCAATCAGAGAGGCGAGAAGATCCTGCATCTCGTCACTTAACTCATTATAGGTATAATCGGTAGAAAGCCACGATGTAATAACTGGGTTTAAATCAGTCCAAGCATCTGCTACCTCGTCGTTTACCTGCTTTATTTCCTGCTCGAGCGTAGCCAAAGCACTTTCATATGCAGCCAGAGCCTCGTCTGTATTCAGATCAACAGACATCCCATAAATATCTTGAGAGGCCGACAATCCATACGATTCTAATAAGTCAGCAACATCTTGATATGGCATCATTCGACCAACGTCTGAATAATTGGCATACCCGCTACTTAGTGCGGTCAAGACGGTATACTGATCTTCCAAATCGGACAATTGGTTCTGGTATATCTTAGTCTCTTTTGCGATGTCTTTTACAAGGTCTGGCATGGTATCAGCTATTTCTTGCTGATACGCCGCAAGCTCCGCATCCGCCAACGCATATAACGACTCGGCCAATGTATCGGAAGAGTAGGACAGTGCCAGCATCTGCTCTCCATTTGAGTTTAACCCGTTGTCTATGGACGGGAATAACTCGGCAAGTGTGCTTTGCAGTTCCGTAAATCTCTCATACTCATCTTCTGTTAGGTCAACATTTTCACCAAACTGATTAACACCTTTGGCAAGCTCCGCGAATTCGTCAATGACAGTTGCGTCAGAATCGAGTTCTAACGTCTCCCGCAATTCTTTAAAAGAGGATGCGGCGGAGTCAATGGTCTCCTCCAGCTCTTCCAGATCGGACTGTAGCTTCTCTAACCTTTCAGACGTGGTACTGAATAAATCCGTATTATTTTTAACAATACTGTATAGCGATACCAAAGTGCTGACAATCAACATAATCCAGCCGACGGGGTTAGTCGCCATTGCGCCTTTAATCGCGGTCGAAAAAGATGTCGTCGAAGTTGTGGCTTTGGCCGCCGCCGTTGACTCGGCGACTAACGCCATCGCGGTATTGTACTGCGATTCTGTTAGAGTTCCGGAAGCATACGCCGCAGTAAGCTGAGACTCTGTTAGCTTTTGGGTTTTAGTAATGTTGAGTTCTTTCATCACCGTTTCTGTCTCTTCGGCGGTGATTAGCCCCTGCTTTGTAAGCTCGTCCATTACCTCTGCGGCCGTAAGGTTGGATATGCCCGTCCGCGCCTTTAAAATATTTTGAACAAGCGTCTGCTGTTGCGTACTCAACCCGCCGCTTGACAACAGCAAGTTCTTTGTCGCGTCGTTGCATCCTTCGATAGCATCTGCATAATTAGCTGCCCATGTAGTAGCAGTCCCGATGCTATTAGCTATGCTTGAAACGTCACTCAATTGTTTAGAAAAATTGCTGGCGGATGAAAATATACTTTTGAAACCTGCGGCAAGCCCGGCAAGTCCTCCGGTACCGATCATTCCCATGTGGCTAACAAGAACATCAATAGCTTCTATAGCTTTTGTCGCACCGTCAAAAAAGGTCTTGAACATATCTTGATTGAACAGGTCACTGCCAAGCTCCTGCGTCGCCGCGTTCAGCTGTGCAATATGAGCGGTGGTCGTCTCCATGTAGATGTCGTTGGCCTCAGTTGCGGCCCCGGCGGAATCCATTGCGCTCTCATATGCGCCTATAGCGTCCGCAATATTTGTAATAGTAGAGGACACACCAGAGAGCTGCCTTGTGCCGCCCAAAATTTCGGACACACGAGCCTGTGCTGTATCACTCAGGTCATTCCAAACATTCGCAATATCAACGAAAATGTCATAGACATCTCTGTAGGTGTTGTCGTCAATCATGATGTCAACGCCGGTTAGAGCCTTGACTTCTTCCCGATATTTAGAAATGCCGTCAGCACAATCCTCGGAGGACTCGCCAAGCTCGTCTAATTCTGTAGTGGCCATAACTGTTACTTTCGTCGGAATTAGCACGACTACTGACCATGTATTTCGCATGGCGGCTGGTCGTTTCCGGCCAGCTCTCACGTTTCATATTATGTGGGATTATATCGTGAGATCGGACTGTATATCACTCTCGCCAAAATAGGCAGGGAGAATAACTTCAGCATATGTGTTGCCACATACACCCCGCAGTCTCTGAGGATTCTGTATTCACAGTCTTTCCTAAGTCTTGCGCTTCCCACAGCGTTTTGACTTATATAGTTATTGAGCAGCCTTTGTTTTACAAGGAGGCTGTACAAACATTTCTGTTTGCTGGGCACATTTATGTTGACCCCGAATCCTTGCACTTACTCATATATCTTAAATGCGTTCGCAACACGCATCTACTACGAATCAATTTCATAATACCCATGCTTTCACATGGAGAGGAGACTATTTCTTACTCACGCTTTCACAAGCAGCAAGCATACCTTTTCCGTTTAATGGGTTCTCACCAACACCTTTGCGATTGTGCCGTACTCCTATTGGCGCAGATATTCGGGATTTCCACCCTTATTTGATAATCCAAGACGGATATTTCTACGCCCCGACAGGGGGATAGTCGTTGAACGTTCACCCTCGGCTAAGTACCACATGGTCTGTGGGATACGTTAGGGTGCTTCGCTGCACGAACAGCCATTTCTAATTTATACAAATTAGTAAACTTGGCACTTAGGCTTTTGGCCATATGCCATCCTTACGTTGTTTCCGCTTTCGCCCCGTCATAATCTGGTTTCCCGACTATTGTGGTGTAAGGCTTTAGGCGTTACCTGCAATTAAATATGTTCTATGCGCATATTTCTATACACAAAGACAGTAGTTTGTCTTCCACATCGTACCAGTCGTCGAAGCATCCTGCAACGCAGCATTGGTCGCCGCAAACAAACCAGCACTCTGTTCCACTGTCGCGCCAGTTGCAGCTAAGGCAGCGCCGCCGCGCTCAAATGCTTCCATCAATTCTTCGGCAGAGATGGCGTACTCCTGACCGACTGTGACAAGCACATCGGCGATATGCTCCGCGTCAGAAGCCTCCAGACTGTAGCCTTTGATAATTGAAGTCAGACCTGTCGTAGCCGTGTCAACATCCGTATCGGCTACGTTTGCCAGAATCGTGGCGTACTCAGCCAGCTCAGACGCTTCATCGAAACTGTAGCCCAAACGGGAGAACGTCTCGATCGCGGAGGCCACATCGGTCACAGACTGTCCCAACTCTTTGGCGAGGTCGATAGCCTCGGACAGAAACTTGGTCAACTGTGAGTCCGTCGCCCCGGTGACAATCTGGATCTGAGCCATTGCGTCTTCGATCTCGACAGAGGCAGACGCCAAAGACTTCATGGCTTTCATCATATTGATTACAATTGTATATGCGGAGAACCACGAGCTAAATTTGGCAGCTAAATCAGATACGCGCCCGACCAGAGTTTTCGTTGCGTCACCATTCGCCTTTAGTAAAACTGTATTTTCTCTTATCTTGACCGATGTGTTATTGATCGCATTCTTGAACGCTTCCAAAGAAAGAGCGCCGGTTTTATATGCGCTGTACGCAGCCTCCATAGCAGATTTCTCCTGCTCGACAGTTGTGTACGCAGCGCGACTACTTGAATTGTGACTGTTCTTTGCCGCCGTATACCGCTCTAAAAAGGAATTGCAATTGGATAGCACGCTGATATAACTTTTCTCAACTGCTACATTCTGCTGAGTCGTATTCGTATTTTTGCTCGTAGCCGCAGTCGCCGTCTCCTGAGCCTTCGCGGTCGCATCCATTTTCGCGTGTACGGTCTCTAATGTGCTGGATACTTCCTTTGTTTTTGCGTTCCACTTAGAGGTCTGTGTGACTATGTTGCCAAAATCATCCACAGCCTTCACTGTGACGGAGTCAAGCTGCCGCTCTCCATCTGCAAGCGTTCTCACCTTGGCCGTGACATCAGTCACTTTACCACTAACATTGCTTAGCGCTGCGACAAGTTGCTTCGCTCCATCGGCGGATATATTCTCAAAGCTGCTCAGTGTGGACGTTAGCTGCCCCAAACTCTTATCATCCAGGCTGCCGAGCGTGGATACCAGCTTCTGGACTTCCGTCGTCGCCGACTTAAACTGCGTCCCAAGAGAGGTGCCACCGGAGCTGGCAGTTTTCAGCGCAGAATCAATTTGTGATTTGATTGACTTGGCAGAACCAGTGTCGATTTCCACCTTGATTTTGGGCGGGTCTTTGTTTACCTCCGCAATTAGAGCATTGACTCCATCTTTAAAATTCTTTAAACTCGCACTCTGGTCTACGCCCACAACCAGTTGTATTTGCGAAGAATCAGTTGCCAAAATGTCACCTCCCTATAAAAGAAAGCGCCCGGGACTACTTGTAATCGTCGCCGAGCTGAATATCAATCACTCCGTACTTGGCGGCATCCGCCGCCATAAAGGATTGCTTTGCCTGTTCGATAAAATGCAAACCTGGGATAACCGTCCGGCTATGTGCAAGCTCACCGTGCCAGGTGCCGTATACTGGACTCATCATGTGATCTACGCCGTTGTTGTACAGTGCAGCAAGATTGTCCACACCCTCTGGATATTCCTCGTCGTACAGTGACTTGCGCTTTAGATTGCCAACAAAATGTATGTTGATGGAAAATGTACCGTCTCCATTGTCAACCGGTGCGTCATACTCAATTTCGTTCAGAGCAGAGGCGACACCGGCGCTGAGACCAGAGGCGGCGATAGAACCTCTCAGCGTCTCAATGAATTTATTGGCCGCCTGCCGAATACTGTATCCATGCCCACTGGCCGTTTGAAAGGTAACATTCCCCATAATCGCGCCGCGAGCCGCCTGCTGGATTTGTTTCTGTCCCTCTGAGCTATCCAGATATGTTTGCGCCTTCTTGAGGATGGCGTCCATATCAACCTTCAACGGTACCACCTTTGGTATCATTCCTGCGTTTTACAAACTCGTCCACAAGACGGCCCTCGTCAAATCCGCCGTTCGCCACAACCTGCGTCAGCTTCGCCAGATCGCCGGTATCCACGCCGCTGAACATATCGGTCAGCTTATTCTCCAGCTCCTCAAACGCGGAGGCGATAGCGCCCATCCGCAAATTCAGCTGCTCGATGCTCTGGCTTGCCTTGTGTTGCAATGCGCTGTTAATCGCAATATGGATTGCGTTCATCTGTTTAAAATCTGCGACGTCCTCAATCGCGTCCACAAGTTTCGACTCATACGCCAGCCTGCACCGCTCGTCCATGTCGTCCGGTAGTTTAATTCCGGTATATTTCTCAATGGTCTCGCACCGGATCGCAAAGTCTTTGACATCCGGGTGATACGCCCCGGTGTCCTCGTCAAAACACAGAGACACTACATCGCTCACAAACCCGAACATATCGGCAGGGAAGAGGTAGTTTTTTACCTGAATCTTCATCCCGCAATAGTCGATGGTGGTCGTCTGCTCGGTATCCTTAATAACTTCCAGCAATTCCTGGGCTGTCACATTTTCATTTTCCATAAGTTAACTCTCCTTTAACTCTTGGCGTGCTTTATTCCTCTTCCGAATCGCACGCTGTTTTTTGATGTACTCATACGGCACAAACCCGCCGTCGATTTTGGAATACCCAATCCATTGATAGTCCAGCTCTGGGTAGTGGTACCAAAACATCTTCCGCTTCAGCTGTGCATTGGGAGTGGTATATCCCTTTGTGTCGATCACGGCTTCTTTCCCGCCGTTGTAAACAATGTAAAAATCTGCTACATATGTAATCGGGCGCACACGCTTCCCGTTATACTCAAACTTAGGTTGCAGCTCGTATGCCTTTTGCAACTCATAGGCTACAATCTCACCGGACTCCACACCGGGCAGAACCACATCCCTGTAATACTTCATCTCCAATTCAGAATCAAAGACGATCCCGTTATAGGTGCGCTTGCTGGTATCCTTGCCCACATTGTACTTTGTCCTGCCCATGTTCCCTCCTTCAATATGCAAAATGGGCCGCACCTCAAAGCGAGATACGGCCCATAGCTTATTCATCTGCGGTCTCTGTCTCCTCTGCCGAGGAGGCTTTCGCAGAAGATTTGGCGGAGCGAGTCTTCTTTGTGGGAGTCGTCACCTCGGCGGTCTCCTCGACCACTGCCTCGGTTACTTCCTCAACGATCACCTCTGCGGTCTCGGCAGTATCCACCTGAGATGTTTCCGCAGTGGAAACGGTCTCCTCGGTAGTTTCCGTAGTACCGGCGCGAGACGCCAGAATCTGCTCCAAATAGATAGCGCCATGCTCTGGGCAACACGCTACTTCGTTCCAGCGGAATATACCGTCCGCTTTGTGCTCAGTGTGGCACGCTTCATACATCTTGCCGCACACTTTGCATTTCAGCATTCCTTTTGCCATGTCTCCCTCACCTCCAACCATAGGCTTACAAAGCGGAGAGCCGCCGCGTTAATTGGCGGCGGACTCTCTTAGTCCTTTATTGATTAGGTCGCATCCTCGGTATTAACACCAAAGATGGTATAGGTGAAGTACAGGCCGCTGGACACGCCACAGCCACCAGACAGAGCCTCAACCTCGAAAGAGTGGACAGTCTGGCTGTCGCCCATATCCAGGGAGAACTCACCGCTGAAGTCGGCTCTGGGGAAATAGAACTGGATGCGATACACGTTGTTACAAGTGTCCTCGGCCAGAGCGTCAATGTACAGAGTACAAGTACCGGAATAAGTATCACTGTAGTTCTCCAAAACGTCGGCGGTAATCTGACGCTTATAGAACACAACGATCTCGGTGTCGTCACTCACGCCGCTAAAGGCCAGCTTCTTGCTGGACGGGGTGTAGGTGAACACGCCGCTCGTGGCGGTAGAACCCTGGGTCAGCTCGTCCCCCAGAGTGCCGTCGGCGTTCTTCACATACAGGTTGATAATCTCAGCTCCGGTCGTACCCACGGCGGTATAGCTGGTTGTGGCAGCGTTGCTGGACACAGTCAGATAGTCGGTCCACATAACCTCGGTGGTAGTGTTCTCCAGGTCAGAACCAGTCTGCATCTCAAGCAGGCCACCAGAAATCAAGCCGTTCTCACCGCTGATGGTGACGGTCTTGTTCTTCTTGATCTTAGCAAGCTTGCGCCCCTGCTTACCAGTGATGTCAGTCGTCTCTTCGGACTGAGAAATAGAAACACTGCTCAGCTCGTCCAGAGTGAACTTCCACGCGCCGGTAGAGAGATCGAACGCAGTAACAGTCTCTACGCTGGTAATCGCAATATCAGCGAAATCAATGTTCATAATAAACCTCCTAATTCCTCCTAATTCAAAAATTTTTGAAGCGAAGATCACCTTCGCTGTTTATGGGTGAGCCAGTTCAAATCGTCCTGGCTCAGATTTTTTGTACTCACAGTCCCGGCGTATACGCCGATCATGCGGTTGTTGTACTCGACCTTTTTAATCACCTGTTGCACACTCTCATTAAACTGAAAGATAGTCATGTTTCTTACGCCATCGAAGTCGTATTTAAACTCCGGTGTGTTGACCATGGCAACAATCAAGGTCTCTAATTCGGACTCCTGTTTGCGGTTACGATTGCGTTTAGCTTTAATTCGCGCCCGCTCAAGCATATAGTCCCGTGCTTCTTTGTTGGCGGGCTTACGGCGGTCTTGCTTCAAATTGTGGATGCGCCGCAAAACCCTTGCTACCTGACCGTGAATTGCACGGTCGATTGTTATATTGTTGGCCTCGTCCCTCAGCACCACGTTTCCGTTCTGCTGATTGACAGCCATTGCAAATTTGGATAAATCCAGATTATCGAAAACCAAACTTGTATCCTGCGCCTGCATCGCCGTGAACATCATAAGAAAAACGTCATACTCATTCACGGTTGTCCAATCTACCCCGGCATCGTCCAGCATGACCATCAAGTCAATCGGCATAGCCGTCAAAAGATAGACAAGGCTATAGTAATCGTCCTCATGGTCTAAAACTTCTCCAACTGTCGGAATCTTGACGTGGATAAAGTCATTGATTGGATACGAAGTTTCGTAGAGCAGTTTTAATGTTGACATATCATCCGGTCTTTCGGTTCGCCGGGATAGGCTTCCTTCCGTCGTATGGACGGTTGAACTCAGTCATATAGAAGGTCATGAGCTTGCCGTTGTACTCACTCATCGGTGAAAACCGTTTGACAGAATACAAATCCAGTGCACCCAATCCATAATACATACTGCCGTTGATAGCCTTGCATATCTCGCTGCATAGCGCATCCGGACGGACACCGCGTCCATTCGGAAGTCGCAGCCTGCTAATATGAGTAAATACCCAGATATAAAGCACCGGGGCGAGATACGTCTTGTTGGTTACAGACGTCACATCCACATCGAAGCAAACATATGTATGGCCATCCTGGATCGTCTTGGGGACATACTCGTATGGGAAGATTTGTGTATAAGCCAGGCCCGTCTCGCTATCACGAGCCTGCTCTAAGGTCATATCCTCGTTGATAAGATTCACAATCTCTTTGTGCATCAGCAAATCTTCCATCAACTGATTCTTATAATCCCATACATCCTGCAACTGCATTACAGCCACACCTTCTTCCCAGGCGGCGGTACATCCTCAGCGGTCGAGTCCTCGTCAATCAAATCTGAATTTGACAAATCATCTTTTGGAAAGTGGCGGTAATAGTCCGCGATACCAAGCTCGTGGTTGTCGTCGTCCGTCGCGCTGACCTCGTGCAGAGTGAAACCGTACACACCACACCCGTTGTAGACATCGCCGATCTTCAGCGGCTTTGTCAGGGAGTAGGCCATCTTTACCGGCGCGTCAGAGTCGTCGATCAAAAACCGGTACGTTCTGTCAAACAGAACCGTCTGAGCGTTCTTCCCAATGGTCATACCCATACGGGCATCAGCTCTGGTCGTGAAGAAGTCCTTGTCCTCATAAGTGCCGATCAGATACTTCGTGCCGTCGCTGACCATGCACCACTGTTCGATGATCTCATGCTCGGCGGTGATCCACTTCAAAAGGTGGTTGCACTGGGTCAGCGTGGCCTTGGTGTACACAGCCGTATTCGCATCCCGATCGCTCACCAGCCAGTAGTTGTCCATCCAGTACACCAGAGCACCGAGCTGAATATCGTCATGTGGCATCGTGATAATTGTCCGCGTGTCCGTAGTGGTCGTGCTGATAATCGCAACACTCTGCCGCACCTTATTTTCCTGCGCCTCATCGCCGGTCACGTTGTATGTGTATTCCGGCGGATAGACCTCGACAGGGAAGTAGGACAGAGAGTTCGGCAGCTTCCTGTCAATAAATCTCTCCTCCCGCAGCAGCGACGTTCTCAGCCGCGATCCGCCCTTCGATTCCATCCTCGTATCGTAGTCAGACCAAACGCTCACTGTGTCACCTCCCCGTACTGCGCCTGAAGCGCATTGCATATTCTGATCGCCTTGAACACCTCGCGCCGGAGCGTCCTAAAAGAGCAGTCCTGGTTGTCAATTAGGTATTGCAAAATTGAGACGAGCGACATCAGCCTGGAGTCGTTCTTCAGAACAGCGACCAACCCCCGACAGCCCAGCAGCTCGGCTTGAAGGGATCGCATATACACACCCAGCGAACTGTCTTCCTCCCGCTCTGCACCGCCATCGGTCGTCCGGCCCTGTTGGTCTAGCTCCTCCCGGATCGGGATGATTTTGAAAAAGGCGTTGACCAATGTATTCATGTAGTTCTGGAAGACAGCATCGGGTACCGGCATCTGCGTCCAGACGTTCTTGCTCATAGATGCAAATCCCTCAAATTCCCGTGATTATAGCTGTACTCCCGGATCATCTGGGTATAGTCCTTCTGGACCCGCTCATAAGCGTCGCCGACCCGCCGAAGCATCTCAGCGGGGGAGTAGGATGAGAAGTCCGCCGTGTTCAGCGTCAGCTCCAAAAGCTCCTGCTTATATAGGCACTGCTTCATCCACTGCACAAGCATACCCTCAGAAAGAATCTCCACAAGCTCATCAACATCATTCTGTCTGATGTCTGGAAGAAATTCTCTCAGCGCGTCGTCGTAGTCTGTCAAGTCATACTTGCAGTTTTTCCGAAATGCACTGGCCGCCCGCTTGAGATAGCCGTCAACCACAGCCTCCCGGTTCTCCTCCGGCAGGTGCATAAAGTCGAACTCTGTAATCTTGTTCAGGAACGCCGCAATGACATCATCAAAAGAAAGAACCGCCATCGGATCACTTCTCAATCAGATCCACGCCGAGCTGCTCTTCCAGTGTCAGAATCACATTGCGGGAGTCGATCCCGTTTTCGGCAATCAGCTGTCTCGCACGATACGCGATTGAGCGCTTCTGCCCCTCAGACAGCTTGCTCAGAATATCAGCCAGCTCATCTGCACTCTTGGTGAACAGCTCGTCAAACCGGTCGATGGGAACTGCGTTCTTGTAATAATTCTTCACGCCGAGGTAGTCCACAATCCAGTCCTCGTCGAACATAAACCAGTTGTTGATGAAAAATTTCTTGTAGGAATTCTTCACCTTCGACAGCTCCTGGAGGGACATCTCCTGCTCATCGCCGAACTTCTCCCAGTCGAACATCTCCCCGGTGCGGGGGCTTCTGTAAATCAGCCGACCTTGAAACCCGTTGCGCACAGTCACATACTGGTCCGGGTCGATGTCCCGCACGCGAATCGGCTTCGGTGTATCTACAGGAGCAGACTCCTGCTCGGCGGCAGCAGGCTTCTTCCTGGTCTTTGGCCGAGCTGTCTTCACAGCTTCAGCTTCGGAGTCAGGTATAGTTTCAGCCTGCTCCTCGGAAATAGTATCCGCCATATAAAAATCTCCTTTCGTTCGATCCGGCGGGCAGTTACGCCCGCCGGATGATTAAAATCAAGCGGTAATCTCGTACCGGCCGATACCGCTGTTGTAGCCGGAAGTAACCAGACCCATACCCCAGCGCTGACCCAGCATGGCCTCATAGGTGAAGTCAGCGTTGGTCAGAGGATCTTTCTGGAGCATCAGGGAGTCGCCCTCATACACAACCTTCAGAGGCTTCTCGTCGGAGGCGATGACGGTGATCACGTCGTCCGGCAGCAGGAACTCGGTGGTGTTGTACTTGTGGCGCTGGGGGATGCACATAATGGGAGTACCATAGAACTTGCCGTAGTAACCCATGCTGTGAATCTCATCCTTGGCGCTCTCGGCGTCCACGCTCTCCTTCAGGTACTTCAGCGCACGCTTGGTCCCGATGATGGTAGCGGTTTTCCCGCCAGCGGCAGCCTCGACATGAGCGATCAGGTCGAGCAGAGCATCCTCGTCATAAGCACCAGCGGTGGGGAAGTAGACCTCTCCTCCCAGATCGGCGGCAGCCACATTGCTCCACAGAGCGAAAATATCGTAGAGCAGACGCTGGGTAAAGGACTCGGAAGCCTTGTTGATCATGGCGTTGAAGTCTACGCGGCCAGCCAGCACCCGGTTCATCTCCTCGTAGATACGAATCACTTTCCAGGTGGTGGGAATAGCGACCTCAGTCACACCGCTCAGCCGCTGACGGCGGATACCCTGAGTGCCCTCAGCAGCCTCACTCACAGCAAACATATTGCGGTTCTCAACCAGGAACACGTTCTGGTCGCCCAGAGCCAGGTTGCGGCTGTCTACCAATTCGTTCCAGAATTCAGTTCCCGTCAGTCCGTCGTAAACAGTAGTGGACAGGATCTCCTCAATCAGGCTGAACAGACCGACGCATTTACCGTCCCGGATGTCCTTATAATCCAGAGCGGTCTTGCCGTTGTTGGCCTCAATCAGAGCCTCGCGCAGCACATTCTGGGAATCAGCCACAGAATACTTCTGCACGCTGCCGCGATGAGAGTCAATTGCCAGCTTGACAATATCATTCATTTCAGACATTTATAAATTCCTCCCTTCATTAACCAACTTTGACGACATAATAGGTATAGATGTCGTCAGTCTCTTCGGCGATAATAGTACCGACAGTAGTACCGGCACCATCCACCTCCAGCTTAACGCCAGCAGCCAGTGCCACAGTGGAATCCACAGCGGGGGAACCCTCCAGCGCCTCAGCGGTCACACTAAAGATGTCGCCGGGGTGGAATTTGTAGCCACGGCAAACGCGGCCAGCCTCGTTGTAGAACTCATACAGGTTGTGCTTACGCTCATCGTACATCAGTTCGGGAGTGGCGATCAGAACAACCTCGTCCAGCTCCTCGGAGCCAGTGGGGACCTCGCCAATAAAGATCTCACGGTCGTTCTCGGCGTCCAGCAGAGCGCCCAGTTTCAGAACACAGCCGTTGTCAATCTCAGTCTCAGTCGTCCCGTCCTCGCCCATGTACTTCACGGAAGCCAGGCCGGAGCGAACGTCGGTGCCGTACATCAGATCAGTACGGACGACACCATGAATATCTGCCATATGTATTAACCTCCTTCAAATTTTTAATCATTGATAGAATATTTCTGGAACAGACCGCCATAAGGCTCGAATACCTCCTGGTCGTGTTCCACAGGCAGCTTAGAGCCGCCATCCTTGTAAGAGAATCTCAAACCATCGACATTTCTGCCGCGAATGGCGAAGCACTTCTCTTCCAGAGTATCCAGGTCATATTCAGCCCCAGTCTCCCTCAGAGTTTCAAAAGCCTCAACGCCGTCCAGATCGGTGAACCGGGCGAACAGATTCTGCCGCTGTGCTTCAGCGGCGGCATCTTCGGCGTTCTTTTTAAACTGCCGCAAGCCCTCCAGCTCCCCAGTCATCTCTTCCATAGAAGCGACGGCGGAATTATATTTCTCCTGAATATCAGCGGCGTCGTGAATCTGCTGATTCATAATCGAGTATGTCTCCCCAAAAGGAGAGGGCTGCTCCGCGCCGTCGAACTCGACAATCGTATATTTCATCCGCTTCTTCCCGGCAAAGTCGATCGTGATCTGGTCGCCGTTCTGGGTGTACGGGAATCCGTAGAGTAGCCAATCGCAAATATCCCAGGCGTATACCATACCGGCATCAAAGTCGCAGTCGGCATAATAATAATGAGGCCGATCGCCGTACTCAGTCTGAATTGTCTCGGCCTCAAGCACCCGGAAAATCTCATCAATCAAAGACTCGGTCAGAGCAAATTCCTCCGATCCGCCGTCGTCAGCCACAGGCTCAGTCTCGGCATCAACAGGAGTGGCTTCGTCCTCTCCGGTCTCAGACACCACGGCCTCGTCAGATAAAACTTTCTCGTCTTCCAATTCTCCTTCTCCTCCTTCCGTTTCAAAATTTGGGTGTGTATCGTCATCGCCTTTCGACGTAATGACCAACGAAAACGCTTCCTTGTAGTCCCGCATCATCTGCTCCATCTGCTCGTCAAATGTGTCGAGCGAGAATGTCTCAAGGGCCGCGCCCTCATAACAGGGCTGGCAGTCCCCAAGCAGACAAAACGCATTGAATTCAAAAGCGTTAATGCGGAGAACCCCATCGGAGTCAACGCTGTCGCGCACAGTGATTTCCATAGACTGGGCGCTAATGCCGTCGCTCTTGATTTTGCTGTACGCCTCCTGCCGTTTCCACAGCAGAACTTCGGCCAACAGATACTCCCGCGTCACGCCGTCAGAGTCCTCAAGATTCTCAAACCAGACATTGGCGCTCTCCGGCACAACGCCGATTGGTTCTGTGACATTTGCGAGATACGGCTCTTCGCCGTCCCGCCTGACGACCTCCACATCATGACCGCCAAGCCGGTCCTCGTCCCGGTAGTAATGGCACACCACCGGGCAGTTATAAATTGTTTGCAGGCTCTGCTCCATAGCCCCTCTGGAGATAGACGAACCGTTGCGGTTTCGCCCTGTGTAGCAAATGCGCAAGACACCCTTGTCAAAGGAGTGGTTCACCTCGCACAGCTTGTCCAGAGAGGAGTCAAAGGCCAGGCTGAACACCTTGCCCATTCGCATCCCTCCTTCGATAAACCCACTATATTAGTAGGTCAAAAGCTCAAAACATCAGACCAGACCATGTCCACAGCACTCAAATCAAAATTCAAAGACTCGGTATTCTGGAAGATATATACCTGACCTTTTTCATCCGCCCGCATCATGCGGTACCCCGCGTCAAGCAGAGCGTCACGGTCGGCCCGGTCGAAAACATAAATAAATTTCTTCATATTTAATATGACTACCCCCAATCATCCGAGTCTTCTGAGCTTTGCTCGCCGCTGTCGGTCAGCTCACCGACGTCCTTCTTTGGAGCGCCGGGCTCGCCGTCTGTCGGACTGTCCTGCGCAGCGGCGGTATCGCTGGAACTCATCTGGGCCGAACTTTGCAGCGGACGGAACACATCTTGCAGGCCAAGTACCGTGGTCTCCAGGAAGCTCATAGAGTCCAGCTCGGCCTGCCCAAGTCCCTGAGAGGCGGCGTAAATCGAAATCATCGGCAGCCCGTAGGTGGCCGCCTTCAGCGCCGAGTCGCCAACCTCTTTGCTGTTATAAGCGCTGACATTCAGCATATTGACCTTGAAGTTCTTCCCGTAGCTCTGCGACCACAGATAGCGGTTGATCACATCGCCAATGCTCTTGACAATTCCGTAGGTAATGGACTGGTCGTTCTTAATCGAGAGCAGCAGCGCATTGGCTGAAGCGCTCTCATTATTAAACAGGAGAGAAGACACACCGGCGGCCGTGAACAAATGCTGCTCCGCGTCCGAAATCGTATCGGTGTCGGCGGTGTTGGACTTCTCGAAGCTGATCTTGTTAATCTCCATTGGGGTCAGCACGGAGCCGACCTCTTCCGGCAGAACCGCGTCTAAGTTCTTCCAGAAGTCACGCGCTTTGTCCATGTCAATTCCCCAATCACCGTTGCTGTCCAGCGGAATCATCATGGCGAGCATAGCGTAATTCTCCAGCCCGGTCTTACGCATCTTCAGCCGCTTATACTCTTCCAGGTCGTACAGCTCACGCAGTAGACCGGCAAAGGGCGGCATGGCATAGTGGAGAATATCACTGTTGCACTTTACGGCAAAGGAGGTGGGGGAGTCCAGCTCAACCCATCTGGTCCGCAGCTGCTTCTTGTAGACGTTCTCGTACTT
Organism: Oscillospiraceae bacterium; assembly: GCA_021205585.1. Lineage (GTDB taxonomy): Bacteria > Bacillota > Clostridia > Oscillospirales > Oscillospiraceae > JAJPXI01. Next base: position 19,825 of record JAJPXI010000207.1, on the reverse strand, counting down.
CAACCGGAACTCTTCTGGATAGTAGTCCAAGCGGTCTTTGTGTTTATCGAAATATGTAAAATCAAATGTGACATTGGGTACGCCGTCCTCAACCGAAGAGATGGCGCAGTAGTCGCTTGGCAGCTGCTGAATGGTGATGTTGTCTCCAGAGATGTGCATCGTCCCGTAGAACACATCCTCCCGCAGACATACCGTCAGGATTTTCTTGAACTGGTTCTTGATATTCATCCCGGCCAGTAGGTTCAGCACCTTCCGGTAGTTGTTGCCTAAGATTCTGGCGTTGGTTTTCTTCGGGTCGATCTTATACGGCTCGACCACATAGGCAAAGTCCGTCAACCCGACGAAATACTGAATCAGCCGCCAGAAATGGCTGCTGGCTCCGTACATATAAATAACAGCCCGGCGGAGCTGCTTCTCATACCGATATGGGTTGGATAAAAACCGCTGGATGTCGTCCTTGCTGTACATCGCAAAGAACGGCGTTCGACTGCCGGAGTTGAGGTCGCGCATACGCATCTTGCTCATCTCAGAGAACTTCATAGAGTCTCCGACCATTCCGGCGAATTCCTTCTCTATATCAGTACCAGCCCGGTTCGTTTCTTCTGCCACCCGCACTCACCTTCCTTCCCTCTGAATAGCTCGGCGGCTTGATAATAAAAAAGCTCGCGTCGGAAGAGCTGCCCCGCTGTCTCCGACCGAGTTTGTTCGCAACCTGAGTCGCAACGTAATAGTTGTAGGCAAGGCTGGAGTACCGGTCCTTGCGCATCCCGACCTTCTCAAACACCTTGACCCGGTTGCCGACCTCCTCGTGCTGGAGCTGAATCAGCTCGTTGACGAGAAGTGTTGTGTTTATATAAGGAAGCTCCACCTTCACTTTGTTCTCTTCACTTAGAGAGGTGTAAGCCTTAATCTCCGGTAACAATTCGCTGTGCGCATCGAACTCGTTGCACAGCAGACGAATCCGCCCGTTGCGGAACGCCTCCCGCAACATATACGCACAGTCCGAGTTGAACTGGGCGCTGGCCTTAATCGACCAGATTACCTTCGGCGCACCAGGCACAGAACACCTGGCCGCCATCTCCTGGTTGTTGCAGCACGACAAGGCAGGGTAGACCTCGCCCGTCTCCAGGTCTGTCATGTCCCGGGCCAGCGCGTCATAGCAGCCAAGCCCAACGCCCTGAGCGTCGATCACCAGATAGTCGCAATTAAACTCATCGAACAGCTTGCGAATCACCAGCGCCTGGTCGTCAGTCCGCAGACCCTCGCAGACCTCGGTATATACAATGTTGTTGGAATACCGCTTGGCCTTGGTAGGCAGCATCTGATTGATAAAGATTGCTGTGGCATCATTCTTGTTCTTCCCGCTCCGCATCAGTGCGATGTCGGCAGACAGAATCCGCACTTCGCCTGGCTGCTTCGCCGGAATTTTCACCCGCTTGTCATAACCGACCAGCGCAGCGTATTTGTCCGGCAGCATGGGGTACTTGATGTGGCGGTTCTTGGATATGGAGTCAAAGTCGAAGAACGACCCGTCCCCAACACCGAAGAACTCAGCGCCCATCTCCATGCTCCATTTGATCTCACTGAAATCAGACTCGCGCATATCGCCCTGCAAATCTTCCTCAAACAACAGCCCCTCTTGGATGGAGAGCTGGTAGGGGAGACCCACACAGAACACGTTGTCCGGGTCGGCGATCATGGCGTTGGCTGTATCAATGGTTTTCCGATAAGCCCAGGAATCCTTGAAGTATGCCGAACTCAGGAAGAACTGCTTGTTGCGCTCTTTAGCGTACTCAGCAGCCCGCTCTTCCTCTGTCAGCTCTATATATTGCGGCATCCGCCTGGAGGTCAGGAACTTCTTCAGAACGGTGTCAACCGTGTCCTTCTTGACCTGGCGAAACTCATCCACGATCAGGATGTTCGCACGGTTGGAGCGTGCGCCGTCGTTGGCCGTGACCACCTTGATTACGCTGGTATTCTTAAACATAATCTTTGCGTCCTGTCCGCCGAACTTTGTGGCGTTCAGGTCGATCTCATTCTTTAAAGCCGGAGACTTTGGAATCAGAATCGTCTGCACTTTTTCCAGCACGTTGATGCTCTGCCCCCGGTTGCCAGCTGTAATAACAATCAGCGAACCCGGGTAGAGGATAGCCCGCACGCAGACAAATATCGCAATTAGAAAGGTCTTGCCCATACCACGGGCGGCGATCCAGACAAATTCACTCTCCCGGTTCATCATGGCGAGCAGAGCTTTTTGAAATGGCTTTAGGAAAGTCAGTCCGAGATAGTCGTCCAGAAATGCGTCGATGTTCTCTCGGTAATAGCTCGCCCAAATCGCCATGCCTTCAATGACCCGCTCCCGGCGCGTCTTCTCAGCAGGAGAGTTGCTCTCGGCCGTCTTCTTCTTGGCGCTCATTTTGGGTCGTCTCCAGAATCGAAGAACTTGGCCTGGAATTCCCGGTCGTCCTCCTCGTCGATGTCTGGCCGCTTGACCCGCAGCCGCTCCATAGCTTCGTCATACATCCGACTGTGGAATCCCTTCACACCGGCCATCTTGCACAGGTGTCCGGTAAAAAATGTCAACACTGTTTTCACAAGGCCACTCTGGTCTTTCATGTTGTCCGGCGTCTGAGGCAGCGGCCTGTAGTATTCCCACTTAGCAATGCCAACGCCCAGCGGCGTCTTCTCCAGGTCGGCGTCCACATCGTCCTTCTGCTGAACCGGTTTTAGATTCATACTGCCGAGCAGGTTGTTCAGATTGCCCGCCAGCTTCCCGGCCTCGGATAGATGCCCAGCCGCCCGTTCCCGGTTGATGTCGATCTCCAGCGGACAGATTTGGCGAATCAGCGCCTCAGTGCCAATGTCCAACTCGCCCGTCCCGGACATCCGGGAGAGCCAATACTGCCGCCGCTCCTCCATCTCCAGATACATAGCCGAGTCGTACCCCGGCCCCCAGAACTGGCGGATCTCCTCCGGTACTTCAATCTCCGGCTCTTCCTCCACCTCTGTCTCCGGCTCCGATTCCTCCAGCGGCACATCCGGCACTGTGAAAGACCATAGTGTCCCTTCTGCGGCGAGCGTATCGTCATAGCTCTTTCCTGCCAGAGATGTGGAACACAGCCTGCTCATGTACTGAGTCATAATGCTGGCCGGGGAAGCAGTCTTCTCCAGCCGGTCATATACCGCATCGCTCCAGAACAGGTCCAGCTTCCGGCACACCTGTCGCGCCGCCGCCTTCGCGTCGTTGCTCTGCGCCAGATAGGTATTGTACAAATCCTCCACGCATTTCTTGCACCATGGAAGATAACCAACGCCCTTGTGCAGATTGGCGTAACTCACCGGGAATAATCCTTTATATTTAGAGTACTCTGCTCCGCACCGGTAGCAGAGAACAGTACGGCCACCTATTTCCAAAGACAATACTGATCACCGTCCTCGGTCTCCTTCACCGTGTACTCAACGTTCTCTTCCTCCGGCTCGTCATCTTCGCCCTCTTCCAGCTCTGGATGCTCCTTCAAATATAGGCCATACATCTTGGCGGCCAGCCGAAGGTGCTTCCCGGCGGTAAACTTCGGCACATAGTAGTCCTCAATAACAAGATCCTCGCCGTGGGCGTTTACGTCCCGCACAAGATGACCCCTATGCTTCTTAGCTCGGAAAGAGCCGAACCCGATAAAGTTGACCACCACACCGGAGCGGACGCAGTCCAGAAGAATCTCCAGACAGCTTTCAAAAATAGTCGCCACGTCGTCCACCGTATAGACGGCCGTCTTATTCCTTTCCTTTATAGTAAAGTCGCTTGTGTTGCCGTCCTCGTCCGAAATCCGGAACGTATGTTTCGGAATCGACACCGGCTTCCGCGCCCCCTTCTCCCGAAGGCGTTCGGCTACAAGACTGACAAATTTTTTCTTCGTGATCTCCATTTATTCACCACCCGTGGTCAGATTTCGCTCAAATCCTTTTGTTCCGGTTTGACAATGCCGTCCTCATTGAAATACATACTGAGCTGTTCGTCTGCCTGCAAATCCGAGTACACCGGCACCATGGAGATGTCCTCCCAGCCGATGTACTGCTGGATCACGGTATCAGGAATCCCAGCCCGCTTAAAGTCGGACACACACAAATGCCGCAGACTATGCCAGTAAAAATCCATATCGAGATACCGGCTGAAGGACATCGCCCAGCTGTTCAGCGTGGCAATGCCGAGGGGTACAGACGGATCTTCCTTGGAAGGGAAGAGCCACTCGCTCTCAATCCCGTTCCGCTCCCGGTACTCAAGCCAGCGATCCAGATACGGCTTGAACTGCTTCGCCAGGCAAAAGCACTCCAGCATCTTGCCCTGTGCGCCGCGACCCTTGGTCTTGATCTTTCCGGTCTTGTACAGACTCCCGCCGCAGACTAGCCGGTCGTCTGTAAAGTCCGATACCCGGAACCGCAGCAGCTCCGCCTTGCGCCGACCGGAGTACAGCGCCAGCGCCACAGCGCAAGCCTTCTCATACGCACCCCGCTCGGTCAGGTACTCCAGCAGGCCGACGATCTGCGAACTGGTGAAGATGGTCTTCTCCCGCACCGGCTGGTTGATCGGGCTTTCCACCTTATTGATAATGTTGCGGAAGTTCGGGAACTCGTCATCCAAAATTGACTCCGTGAAGTTAGCCATGCTGGACAGCGACGCTTTCAGCCGCCGCACTCTGGCCGGACTATTCCCGTTCTCATTGATCAGCCAGTTCTGATACTGCACAATCTGGCGCTTCGTCCAGTCCACAAAGAACCGGTTCTCGTTGTGCTGCAAGCACCAGACAAAGGCAATCTCAATATCGCTCTCGTAGGCGGCGATTGTCCCCGCGCTTTTGTCCGTAGACCGTAGGTAATCCAGAAAGTCATTCAGCAATGCAGTGTTCTCCGGATTCACCTTCGCCAGAAGCTCCGGCGATGTGATGGTGTTGTGTTTTGTTTTTCTCGGCATACAACCGCCTCCTTTCTATATTAGCACTTGATGCGATACATGGCGTCCACACCGCACGCAGGATTGACAATCATTAGCAACTGGGACGGGGTAGAGTACAATCGTTTTCCGTTGGCGTAGTCGTCTGTTCCGCACAGAGACCCGCACATAATCGCCGTCACGCCCAGCTCCTCAAAGCTCTCACCGTGATGCTTATCACCCAGCAGAATATATTCCACATTCTTCCCATATACTTTCTGGAACAGCGTCGTCAGCAGCTTTGGAGACTGCCGCACTGTATCGTTGTCTCCATGCACCGCACAGAACTCATGCCCGCAAACAGAGGGGAAAACGAACTCGTCCACCTCGCCGTTATGTACGCAAACGCCCTCGCAGCCGTCCAGCCGATATGTCAGCCACCAGGGAATCAGCTTCTCCATGTTGTCCTGGTGGATGCTGTCCTTCTTGTTCTGCACCGTCCGACCATGATTACCGTAAGTGGCGTACACCTCAACCTTGGGGCAGAAGTGGCTCAGATATTCGATGGCTTGTGCCAAAATCTCGGACACCTGCATAATCTGGTCGCACACCAGCTCTTCCGAGGCGACCCGTGCGCTGGTATGAATTGCGCCGTGGAACAGATCTCCCAGGATTACAATATGTAATTTCTTGCAGCCGTGCAGCGCGATTCTCTCCGCCGCATCGTTCACAACCTTCTCAACGCGGCACTTGCAAATTTCCGTATCGTACTCATTGAAGGCGTTGGAGGTCTTCAGGCCATAATGCCAGTCGGCAAACACCAGCACAGCCTCATTCTCGTTTTTTGCATCATTCGGTACGAATGGCACATCAAAATTCAGATCGCCAATCGTGTCCCTGAGATTCTCAGCGGCCTCCACCAGCCGCTCATACAAATGTTCCATACGGCCGTCGAAATACATCAGCTTATTATATTCACGCCTCTGGTCGCGCAGCTTCTGCGTCTCCATTTTGGACTGGGCGATCTTCTCGTCCAGTTCGGCAATCATATCGTCATCCATGCCATTGGTGCGCTCGGCGTCCAAAAGCTCCAATGTCTTGCGGCTGCCGTACAGCATACGCCGCGCCACGTCGCTGGAGTAGTGCTGGCCGTAGACCAGTTCGGACAGCTCCGTGTAATCCAGGTCGATGGTCTTGTCCACCAGCTTGCCGTTCACCAACCGCCTGTGGTATTGCAGCAGCGTCTCACCATCCCTGCGGCGATACAGCTCCTCGCTCATGACCTCACCTCGACCACGCCGCTGTTGCGCAGCTCGTTCAAGAATTCTACAACCGGCTTCGTCTCCTCCACATAGTAGCGGTGCCGTTTGGATTTCTGTGTCATAGTCCGTCTGATGTGCGCCTCCGGGAATCTCTGCGCGATCATTTCCTTTTCTCCCTTGCTAATTAAAAGCAACTCGTTTCCACCTTTCGTTCTTCCCGCTTGATCATAAAACACGGGCACACGCCGGACAGACAATGCGTATACACAGCATTGGCATAGCCGTAATAGTTGACGCCCCAGAATCGTTGTCTGTCAAGCAGCTTCGGGGAGCGTGTCCAATACGGCTTAGCATACGAGCCGCCCCCGCAGTAGCGCATCCGTCCAGGCAGAGTCTCGAACAAGGGGAATTGCTTTACACCGAACTCGCATTCCTCATCCCGCACACTCTCCCCGAAAACCTCCGCTACAGACGGCAGCCACAGCTTCGACTTTTTAATACTGATGTACCCCTCCAGCCGCTGGTCGATGTTCCTCGGCACAATAATCTCTACAAGCTCGTCTGGCAACTGCGGAAGCACAGTCTTTTCCAAAAACTCCACCATCGCGCTGTCAGACCAGCCGCAGTGCGCGGTCAGCATAACGTCTCTTGCGTTACCGGCTATCGCCGCGCTCCACAGCGATTCGCCAAACGAAAAGATCACGCTGTTCTGGTTGTAGTGGTCAATGGCCGCCACATAGACGAATGTCTCAGTCCCGTCCTTTAAGCTGAACTGAACCTTGTCACCAACCGAAAGCGCATACCTGTGCTTGCCATCGTCGCTGGTGATCAGTTCCTGAAGGTCAGACCAGTTCGTTCTGTACATCGTAGACCTGACCAGTGTGGCGTCGCTCCGAAGCGGCTCCTCGCCAACAAATGTGTTGACGGAAAAATGCTGGCCACAGTTCGGGCATCTCGCCGGAGTAATTTCTACCAAATAATAATCGTCCTTTCATATCGACCAAATGATCGACTTATTTTCCTTCCACTATAATAAAAGTAACAAAGCCCCGAAAAACATTGAGAACTCAATGTTTTTCGGGGTACTTAAAATTGTCAGTTGTCCCAATTTTAAGGAGCTGGCTGAACTTCCTGCTTTCGCTTTCTCTTCGCCGCATCATACCTGGAAACCGCCTCAACGTGCTGCTTCGTCCGAATCTTGAGCGCACAGTCCGGGCAGTATTTCTGACGGCGCTGATTCTTTGGATCGTTCTGCGGCGTGACCAACCCGCAGTTCACGCACTCGAAATACGGCTCGCCCAGATACATCTGATACCGATAACCTAGATTCCGAAAGTCTGGTACCTGGAGTACCGGCTCCCCGTCGTCCACAAAGCAGACTCGAACGCTTAGGTTGTCCACCCGCACAGAGAACTCAATCAAGCCCATACTGTTCAGCTCCTGGAACATGGCGTCCTGCCGCTTGGTCGAAGTCTTGATGTTCGCCATGCGCATAATGTCGTTGCATGGAGTGCTGACCCAGTAGTTGCTTTTCGGATTGCGTATCATGCCATATTTCGCAAGGCAGAGGAGTGTAAAGGCCAAACGCTTCACCGGTCTTCTGCTTATCTGCCCAATCTTCTCAAGCTCCCCAGCCGAAACTCCAATCCAGTCAATATTAACCGCCTCCTGCTTCATCGCCCACTTTACTCCATTCTCCGCCAAGCTGGAGCGATAGAGGGAGCCGGAGTCCGGCGCACAGCGGAGTACAAACTCCTCAACGGCCCGCTCCGCCGCTCGGCGGTCATAGCCGCAATCCAGGTAGTACCGCGCCACACGCCGCACCGTCACACCTGGCTTACGGCCAAGCTCACCCAGAGAGATCATCCGTTCCGCCCATTCATTTTCTCGAAGCTCAACGCTCAACCGCTCACCTCGTCCAGCTTTGTCTGCCGCACAGCATACCGCTCTCCGGCGTATGTAAATTCTCCGTCCTCGCACCGGACAGGCACGGAGATCATCCTGTCATTTCGATTTAGTAAATTCTGTATGATTGACGAGCCACACATCTCCCATACAAACCGCTTGGTCGCGTTGCGTGTATAACACAAGTCCAGCAGAGTATCGCACAGGGTCGCCTCGTTCGGACAGGTGGTGACGCAGGCGGCACGGAACGCCTCGTTCATAACCTGGAACTCAGCGGAGGAAATATCTCCGTCGACCTTCTCGTAGGCCGAGAATATCTTGTACCGCTTGAGCTGGGCGACGTACTCGTCGTATAGCCGTCTGATCTCGCGGAATTGATCCTCGCTATACTCACAGCCGGATTTCAGAATCCGGTAGTCGAATAGAGAGGAGGCATTGTGCTTTTTGATATGGCCATCGAACTCCCGCTCGAACCGGCGGCAAATCCGATTCATGACGCAGTCGCCAACTCCGACCGGCATCCCGTAGTCATACCGATGGAGAAATTTCTTCTGGTCATCCTTCAGCTCGCCGTATGGAACGCTCTTCATTTCCTCAACGGTCGTCTGAAATTCCCGCTGGGCGTTGCGGCCCGTGTTCTTTATGTAAGTGTTGTACTGCTTCATTAGGGCGGGGTAGACGTACCGCATGAAGTACGGCTTTTTGTCCGCCACAATGCTGCGGTAGAACTCCCGCGTGTTGCCGTCTTCAATATCATTGACCGCGTGCCGGTCGTACCAGGTCTTCGGCATTGGCTTACAGATAATCCCTTTCGCCTTGTCGATTGAATTCTGCTGGTACAACTGCCCGCATTGAATACGGTACGCCAGCTCATCATACTCCCGGTCGCCCTTCCTGCACCGGGACTGGATCTCATACATCGCTGTGATCCGGTTTGTCGTCTGTCCGATCTCGTTGCCAAAGCTGGCAAGATTGGATTCTACAAAGTCTTCTTCCGTCGGCACTTTCTTTTCCGCCTTGCGCTGGACGCACATTAGGGCGGGAAGCGGCTCGAAGTTCCGCACCAGGACTTCGTTGTCGGTCAGCATGACCAGGTCTCCGTCATACTTTACTACCCCATGTCACCATGGGGAATAGACTATCTCATCACCCAGCAGTCTGGGCGCTCGGCACTTCCCGCGCCGGAGTTTCACCGGCGCAGTACCAGCTTCATAACCATGCTCTCGTTTAGGCCGTATGCTGTAGTCGTTACACCTTCCAATGCGTTTCCGCAAAGGCTTGGCACGGTGTTGTCTCAGCTGAGAGTTTCACCGTTAGCACGCACCGCAGTGCGCACACCCTGCATTTACAGGTTCACCGAATTTTCACCGCGCAGTTACCCACGCGGGGGACTATAGATATTTAATCCAACCCATTTAATGCCACCATCGCCGTGTCCCACCCATTGAACACAGTGCAAGTCCGCATATAACGGAACCAGTAGGCGGCCTCATCGCTGGCCGACGGATGCACCAGCCGGATATTATTTGGACAGCTCATGGGCGCTCGAAAGCAAACAAGGTTTTCTGCCTTGCAGTCCAGCCAGTATCGGTTATATACCTCACCAGCTCCCAGCAGACCAGTGACCTCCAGCCCGAACATACTCTGGCACAGAGCATACAAATCGCCGGAGACTATGGAGTAGTTGCCGTGGACTTTCAGCACACCGATCTTCGCCTCGTCGATCCGCTTCTTAATCGCCTGGTACACCGCGTTCTGGACATACGGGTCGTCCACCATCTGTGGGTTGATCATAATCGCCTTGGCGATGTCGTCCTCGAACCTGGCAGCCCGCTCTTCTTTCAGACCGGAGCCTTTTAGAAACAGCACAGTCTTGCGCCAGTCTCCGCCGAGCACATCCTTAACCTCGTTCATCGTCGGGGCGATCAGCTCCTCAATATCGTCGTCGTAAAGCGAGAACGGCTGGATGAACTGGTAGTTCAGCGTCCGCTCATTCTCCAGCTCCTCCGGGCAGACCTTGGTGATCCCGAATGTATAGCCGTTTGCGTAAGACTTCTCCAGATAATCCTGGCAGCTCTCATAACTGTCCCACAGCTTGACCATGGATGTGGTCAGCACCAAGTCCACATTTCGCACATCCACCTCATCGCCCCAAGCGTCCTTGACTAGATACGTCCCGGCCACCCGCTCGGCGAAGTCCACAAAGTCGAAGGTGAAGACAACGCCCTTCTCCCAGGCCATCCTGGTGTTCAGCCCGCTGGCCAAATAGCCAAGCCCAAGCTCGTCGCTCCACCTCTGGGCGAGGGAGGGATGAATCATCCCGCAGCCGTCCGACGCATCCAGCGTAATCTCCTGGGCGTCCCGGTATTCCATAGCCGGTTCGCCGTCGCCCTCGTCGGTCAGATACATGACCTCGGACACAAAGCTGGTCTCGCAGTCGTTCACAACCAGAACGCCGTTAGGTGCGGACACCGGGGTAGAGGCACTGCACGTCAGAGCTTTATACGCTTCCAGTTTCGCCGGGACGAACGCCTGAGCCATGTCCCGCCCGTCGTCAATCCGCCGACGAAGCTCGTCCACCAACCGGTCGCTGACAAAAACGATGGTGCTGTTCTTAATGCCGCCAGCCGTACCAAGCAGACGCTTGTACCGGATACCGTTGACCGAAAAACCTTTTACCGCCCGCCGGTAGTCGCTTGGCCGGTCCATCACCACGCACAGGTAGTCCGGCTTGTACTGCACGTTGTCCAGCTCGGCATACAGCCGCCGGATACGGCGTTTGCTCTGGATGCTGTTCGGCTCCCTGCGGATCTGCCGGATCTCTCGCTTTAACTCAATAGCGCAGGCGTCCATGTCCTCCAGGCCGTTCAGCTCGTCAATCCAACGCAGTACCTGGCTGTCGGCCAGAGCGATGACCTCCTCATTTTTTCTGGCCTCGTCGATGGACAGCGTCAGATTCCATTTTGCCTTGCGCAGTCTGGAGCTGCGTATCTTAAATATGTACCGCTGTGCCGTTAATTTTTTGGATATTCATATCACCTCTTTCTGATTTGCGTCCCCAGCCCACTGTTCGGCCATAGCCTTTGCCACGCCCAGGAATGTCTTCGCTCGGTTCTTCTGGCGGTCTTTCCCTCCGACCATGAACCACGTTCCGGCCTCGTGGCATCCGCATTTGTATTCGATCACATTGGTCGGCTCCAGCGGCGGCAGTCCGCGAAGCCACAGCCTGGTCTTTTTCTGCACAGGATGGCCAAACTGCCACGGCTGTATTTCCTGCGTTGGGGGGGGGGGCGACAAAAAGATTCGGGGCGACCCCGGATTGGACACGGCCCCTTTCGGGCCGCATCTCAAAGATTCTGCTCGACACCGGATTCTCAACGGCCACTTTCGGGCAGTCGGCGTAAAGAAAACTTAGAAAGAATTCCTTCGCCTCCAGCCCCTTTTGGTACCGCTCTATGTTCAGCTCTCCGCCTTTGAATAAGTGCCTCGCTCCAGCATTGGATAAATATGTACACGGAGGAAAAGCGATAATCATGTCCCACCGCATTTTCAACAGCTCCAGCGCATCCACCTGGATATGCCACTCAGGATGTCCGCCGGAGCAAGGCTCCAAATCACAGGAGTACGCCTCGTGACCCAGCCGCCGAAGCTCTACCGTCACGGCCTGGCTCTCCTCGCAAGCTACAAGAATTCTCGTTTGCACCACCCCAAAATCAAACGCACTGGCAAGCAGCGGCATTGACCTCATTGACTACGCGAGCTACATCAATACCGTGCCGCTTGCAGATAGAGCAAGCAACTTCCAGAACATCGTCCCACTCATCATCCTCAATCCGGTCAATCAGGGAACCATCACCGTCGCGCTGAGACAGGCTGATTTTCTTTGCGTACCGCAGTTCCTTATAAAGGATATTGAACGCATAGCGGAAATCACTATGAAGACTGTTGCGGGCCAAGTTGCGCATCAAAGCTACGAGCGTCGCCCGCTTGTCCCACTCAGCCGTGTTGTGCGCCAGACCGTCAACCTCAGTCTTCAGGGCGTCGTTCTCCTTCTGGAGTTCGGCGTTCTTCTCCTGTTCCTCTTTAATTTGGGTAAACAGCTGGATCGCAAAATCCGGCGAAGTCATGATTTGATTCAGTGTCTCTCTGGTGATATACGCTCCGTGCTTACGGACACTTGGGAGAACCTCGCTCGTCACCCAGCGCTTGAACTCTTTCGCGGTTGGCAGCTTGCTGGACATGATAAGAGAGTACAAGCCGGACTCGTTGATGACGGTCATTCCCCTCGGACTGTCAAAACTGTCATTTTGGCAGTTTTGCTTATCCTCGGCATCGACGTGCTTTTTTAACGCCCCGAATGTATCAGCATACCCAAGCGCTGTCGCCACATCCTTACCGACAAACCACGGCTCATCATCAATATACACAGTCCGTAAATTACCAAAGTCCGAATTCTCGAACACCTTAAAATCTTCCTCGTTGAATAATTTAATAATATTTTCCAATATGTAAATCCTCCTTAAATTTTTATTCTTCCGACTCCGCTATATCTTTCAGCGACACCATTTCTCCAAGCGCAACCGACGGAAAGGCTTCTCCGGGCAACCGGCTGTTCCACTCGCCATTTCCGTATAGTGACAGTCCAGCGAACCCGTCGCGCTCCACCGTCTCAAGCCCGGTCCTCAACAACAACTTCGCCAAGGCAATTTCCTCAGGGGTGTACTTCGACCACCCCGACAAATCCCAGTTGGTGGGGTTGTTAATTTTACAGCTCCACGAGTCGTCCCCGTGCATCTGACAGTCTTCACAGTGTTGCGCTTTGCAATATGCCCTGGCCTCCCGTAGCGTCCAATCGGGTAACGGTTTATCCACGTTCACCCTCCTCATACTCAACGCTCATATAATGAAGCAGGTCACACTGCTCGACAATCTCAGCCGCCCAGCCACGGATCTCTTTGTAGCCATCTCGATCGTGTGCGTATCGCTGAATTGCCTGCGCCAGCTCGTCGATTCTGTCCTGGGCAACAGCCCAATACGGCGCTACACCAAGCGGCGGCTTAGCACCGGCAACGTCTGGAATAGCAATAAGACCCATCAGTTCGGCGGTCCGTTCCGGGTTTCTTCTTGCCCAGCCGCAGCAATCCTCGTTAATGGACACTAATGCCATATCTTCCAGCGGGCATCCAGCGCAGCGATTATGTTCGCTGCAAAAATCGTCAATCGCCTCGGTTATCGAATTGTACACAATCCCACTGCCGTCCGTTTTCTTATATCTCACACGGTCTCCTCCTTACTGTCAACGGCCCAATCAGATCAAAAGAGTTCGTAATCAGGTGTTCGCGCTGAACCTCAATGGTCGGAACCTCGCCAGCGGGAAAGTTGACCCAAAGTGTAAGGTCAGAAATCTGCCCGCCCTCGCCGACAACATCCTCCGCCCGGTCAATAATTTCCTGCCCGGCAGCCTTGACCAGCTCGACCAGGTAATCCTTTCTGCTTACAACAATCTCACTCAAAATAATCTATCCTTTCCTGAGAGCGACATTTGTGTCGCCCGCAAATTCATCGCAAATCACGACGGCATTATTCACAATCGGTCGCCCGCAAAATCCGGGTATAAATGCAGGTTGACAAACCAAAAAAAATTTTACTCATCGTCAGGCCAACTAGAATCCCGGTACTCACCAATATATTCAAGCCAGTCAAGCAAAAACTCGTCATAATCCCGCTTTAGTCGCTCGGAGGACAACAGCACGTCCTCCTCAAAGTCCAGCTCATCCAGCGGAGAAAAGTAGGGGCAGTCGCCGCCCAGAGAACATACATCTCCGAAGCAGCAGTTATCACACCGCAATTTCTTCACCGCCTGCCTCAAGGGAGTTGTCTTCCAGGGAGTCCATCCAGTCCTCTAAGAGATCCCGCATTCGCTTGCTGGGTAAGTATATGTAGATCTTTTCGCCGTTGCGGATGGCACTGCGCCAGATCCATTGAATCATAACAGAGAGCGCCCAGCGGTCCATGTCCATTTCCAGCCCGCGAGCTTTGAAATAATTGTAGCAGTTCGGCTGGTTGAAAACATTCACGGCGTAAGCCAGATAGTGGGCATTGGAGTATTTGTTGGAGGCCCGCTGGTTATAGGGGATATACCGCGTGATGATACCCTTTTTCTTAAACTTACTACGATACCTCGAAAAACACGTCCAAGCAAAATCCGTTGGTTTACACTTGTAAATATGCTTAAACACATTCCAGACATTGCGTCCAAGCTGGGCGACACCTTTCTTATCGTCAATCTTGACGGTTCGAGTACACCACCCAACCGACAAGTCCGTCCGGCCATCCCCAATGCTGTTCAGTTTTTCTCGCTGAAGAATCTCAATTTTATCCCGGACATTGAAAGGAAATCCGTCAGCATCTTCGGGAGAGCAGAACTCATAATGACCATCCTCAAATTTGTGAACCCCAAAATTGTTTATCTGGAATTTATTGTGCAAGAGATAGTAGTACATCGGTTGAGCGTCCAGCATATAGCTCAAAACAATAATGCGACTGAAAGCGTCCAGAACACCGACGGGGAAAGTCCAGAAGATGAGATCCCCGTCAACATAATAAATATTGCCGTGAGAGATTAAGGTTGCAATATTACTTTTGAGTACATCGGATGATTTTTCTTCAAAGTCGCTGCGGAACATCACGAGGCCAGTGTCCTCATCAACATTAAGACATTCATGATCAAGCAGGAAGAAGAACGCCTTTCGATCGGCCGCCGTAATTGGTCTCAAGACGTCGTAAGATTCATCAATAATTAGGGTATAATTCCCATACGCCACGAAATCCAGCGTCTCAGGACTAAAGAAAGGGAGGGCTTGGTGTGTACAAGCAACATTCTCACCTCTTTTGATAGCTCGCTCGATCAAAGGCCACTTCGTCTTGCCCGAATGTTCCTCATGCTCAGGAAAGTACATTTTCGCATCAGGGCAACCCTTTTGGATTCGTTCAGCCTCATCGTTGTAGATGGCGGTGTAGACCACTCGCTCACCAGGCGGCAGGTTGTTGATGTATTCGATAGCGGCCTGGCTTTTGCCAGCGCCCATAGGTGCGTCGACCACGTTGATAACTCGGTGGTCGAATGAGTTTTCGCGTAAAAGATTTTGCAGATAAATTCCTCCTAAAAAAAATAGTATTGCTCAATCCGGGTATAAATGTAGGTTAAGCCGCTCAGAGAAAATCTCGCGGAATCAGGAGCACCGTAGCTGACAAGATCGCACACAATCAACCGCCACCCACAAAGCGGGAGAAAAGAAAGGAGTAGTTGTTTTAATCCACAGCTTGGAAACTCAGAAGACCACGAGATCTCCTAAGCATATTGTACCACACCAGGTCAAGTATTGTCAACAGGTCGGGAAGTGGAAAAGTGTAAATAATTTGTGAATGATTTGGAAGAATACTCAGCAGCCAGGCCAGGTCGATCGGTCGGTGTTAGCACTAAAATAGGGAGGTGGCCAAAATTATTTTGTAGACCATCGGAATGGCCAAAATGGATTTTAGGGTGGTTGAAAGCATTGAAAATGCTGGTTTTTTTCGAGAGCGTTCCTAAAAACAATTTAGTATCGCAGAAACGGGTGGTTTACATTGCACCATTGTCTTTCATAAACTTTCTACCATTGTATCCCGATCTATACCATCCAGCAAGGTTGAACAGAACCACCATCCTACGTCTACTGTACCTGGTACCCGTAGAACCTCATCAAGACTGCAACGTGGTACTGGGCGCAAGAGTGCGCCCCACTCAGCAACGAGCAGGCGGGCGTGGCAACCTCGCCTTCTACATTCTACCGTCGCCATACTGCTACGCAGTACCCCGTAATTACGAACTTGGTAAATGTTGGGTACCTCCAACAGTAACGGGGAAAGCAGGGGAGCAGGGTGGAAGTTTGGTAGGAGCTACCAATCATCGTACCCGGTACCAAGCTGAGTTTGGCTCCTGTTGCCGGGTGGTACTGCGACCCTGCGGCCAGCAGCTAATTAACATCATTTTTAATAATTATTGAAAACATCATAAAACAAATAAAGAATCATCAAAACCTGCAAACTATTTTAAATAAATAAAAAGAAATAAAAGTCTTGAATTACTCGCTGGCCTCGATAGATAATCTACGTCTCTGGTTTCCTGAACCCGGCCAGCTCATATCGCTGGTCTCGATACTGTCTACCCATTTTTGGCCGCTGGATCTCGACCAGCTCTCGAACACCCACAAACCAAGCTGGCCGTCATGTCGTTTCCGGATTTCAAACTTTTCGCTTCGGCCAGCGCCTGCCGAACCCCTCCAAAATCGGAATCGTCGTTTGTTCGGACGGTGGGGGCGGGGAGAGGTGAGGAGAAGTTTTAGTTTTTGAGTGGTGGGTGTGAGAGAGGGTAACACATACAATATTCTGGAAGACAGCCCCATCAAAATACCAAAAATAGGGCCTGGGTAACAGTTATGGAGTATTTTGGTGAATCCTATGTTCTGAAGTGAGAATTTATCACATAGCTATACTTTAACACTTTAACGTGCTAAAGTATAAAACTGAACATAGTTTACATAATTTTGAAAAGTTATCACTTGATAACCAAAACTTCCGTTCAATAACAAAACTCCCGATCCTCCACCAGCACTCGAACATCTGTTCGATAGTCCACAGACTTTACATCATTTTCTTATTCTCCCATTCATCTCCATCCCTGGTCACTCTTTCCTCGATTGCTTGTATAATGTAATCATTCATAGATTGACCATGGATGGAAGCAAGTTCCTTTAATTTCTCTCTATTTCCTTTATACACATTTATACCTATTTTGTCATAATTTGTCTTATTAAACTCCGATTGTCTCTTTAATTGTTTATCAATGTCATACACTGTAAATACCTCCCTGAAAAATAGACAAGTTGAATAAAGAATAAACTAAAAATTAACAGAAACTTTGTGTAAAGTGCCATATGGATATATACAATTACATCTGCTACAATATCAACAGTACCAAAAAACCTAACAGCCCATCCCATTATTGGATGGAGCAAAGAAAGGAAGTATTTACTATGGAAAAAATCAACATGAACGCCCGGAACGCCCTCACCATGGGGCAAAGGAAGAAGGTGGAGATTTTCCACGCCGCGCAACAGGCGGAAAAATCCACCAAAGCCCCCCGCCGTGTGTGGCATCACTATGGATGCGGCGCGCCCGCCGCCGAACAGCGCGGCCACGCCCCCGCCGACGGCGCTTGTATTACCGACACCGCCGCCGTCGCAATTGATATTGCGGCGGGGATGTACGCAGTCAAGGCCGCAAAAATCGCCGCGTCTAAGTCCGGCAATCCCCGGCTGCTGGAGATTGTTTCCCAATACAGGGACATTCTCCGCCTCCGGGCCTATCTGGAGCATGGGGACATTGACACCCCCTTCCAAACTTTGGAGGAACACACCCGCCATGAGGGCGGCATCTCCATCCAAAAGATGGAATTGGAAGAGACCTTAGAGGCCAAAGAGGCGATGCTATCGCCTCTGGAAAATGTGATTGGTCGAGAGATGATGGAGCTTAAGCAGGCCGCCGCGCTTGCCCTAGTAGAGCTTGCAGTGGATGGGCGGCTCTGCAATTTTGCGGACTTACATAGCTTGCAAGTCCAAAAAGTGGTATACCCATGTCTATATGCCATCATTGATGGTGCTAGAGGACGTGTAGCTAGGTGGGCGGAACTGGATGCCGCCCGTGATGATGGGGAGGGCGGCACAATCGCTCATAATATCCCCGACTCCCACGCAGCCGATGATCTCCGCCGGGCGGAGATGGAGATGGATATATCTGTAATCGCCCTCGAGATGGGGCCATCTTACGATATAGCGTGGAGGCTCCGGCTCCAGGGGTACACCCTGGAAGAAATTGCCACGCGTCTCGGCGTGGCCGGACGTACGATCCGCCGTATGTTTAAGCGGTTGGAGGCCGCCGCCCGTGCATCCTTAATCGGATAGACTTTTCCGCCGCCCCTGCAATAGGGGCGGCTTTTTTTGCCCTATAAACCCATCAACCTTGTATGTTTGTGTATAAAGTCTATCTGGATTGCTATTTTAGAAATTGCCGTATAAATCGCCGTCACGCCATTTTCCGGCTCGAATGTATTTCTTATTCCCACACCGTGAAAATCGCTTGATGGGCCTTGCAGACGGCAAAAACAGCGGATCGGCTTAAAAAGTCTATGGACGGAGTGCAGAAAAGCAGCTTGTTTACTATAAACCGCACAAAAAATTTTTTTATTTTTGTGCAATTTGACGTGTCCGGTTTTGCCCTCTAAAATCCCTTATATAGCGACAGGGGACAGCGCCGCCGGACAGCCGAACAGCCCACGCAACAGCAAGGGCGGACAGCTGGACAGCGTGGCGAACCTGCTCAAAGCTACTCATACGGGCAAGGTATGAGGGTACCCCGTGACCGACACGGGCGGCGCTTGCCAAGCTGGTGAATAATGGCAAGAGGGCGGCCTGACCGCAGTCCTGAACCAGACTTTGGAAGTTTGCGGTCTGTTGGGTATATCGTCCCACCTATGGGAAAAATAGGCTGATCGCCACAACTTGCGGCTGATTAGCAGATACTTCCAACACAACCGCTCCCCCTGGGGGCGGATTATTTGTGGCCTGCGCTCCCCCTGGGGGCAATGGTGGAAAAGTCTGCTGACCGGCGGTTTTTGCGGCTGATTAGGGTATCTAAAAATTCCTTGTCCAGCTTGGAGACTTGTCTCTTGGCTGGGCGTATAGCATACGCCTCCGACTGGTTTTCGCTGGTCGGAGGTGTTTCTATGCGTCCAACACTGGGCGTAAAAAGAAATGGAGGTATTATTATGGAGACTAAGAAAACGACTATGGAGCTTTTGGTTGAGCTTCAGACCGCCACCGATGAAGCGGTGGAGGCGATGAATGGCGGCAAACCGGCCGCCGAGACCGACCCCCTGAAGGATAAGGTGGATGCGGCTCTTGACGCCTACAACGCAAGCGCAACCGCCGATGCGTATGAGGCATGGAACGCTCAGGAAAAGCCAGTGGAGGCCATCCTGCGTGACCGCTTTGTGCCGGGTATCAAGCGGGTGCAGTTTCGTACAGACAAGGAAACCGGCTTGATGACCGCCACGATCAAGGACGCTGAAACCCGTGCATCCCTGGTCAAGTATGCGGGAGAGTGCGGATACGGCAACTTTGCCGAAGGCCGCGACTGGTGGACGAAAGTCCAGGCACTGGCGTTTATTATGGCCGATGCGTTCAACAAGGAACTGTGTAGCAATTCGCAGTTCGTGTATGAGGTGGAGAAGGCCGCCACTCTGTACGACTTTGGCAAGGACGCTAACCCTGCGTCTAAAACCTCTTGTGTAAAGGCTTTGCAGGCTTGCTTTGACAGCATCCTGCCGGGTGTACGAGCTAATAGCCATGACGTGGCTTACATCCGGGCATCCATGACCCGCAATGGCGGCGTGGGCAAAATCATCTATGGTGGAACTCACAAGATGGCTGATTTTGTGGCGGATGCCATGCACCAGCGCCTGGTTGGTGAGGAGTTTGTAGTCACCACCTGATAGCTACTAACCGCCCTCTTGTGTGGATTATACCCCATGCAGGAGGGCGGTGTCAACCCCTGTAACCATTTTTGAACCCTTCAATTTTCGCACCTCAATTTCCAAAGTAAACGCAACACCCGGCATTTGATATGTTGCGTTTAC
>JAJPXI010000011.1:1420-4134 GCA_021205585.1 Oscillospiraceae bacterium | reverse complement strand
GGGTTGCCGTATTTATCCACGCCGTTTTTGACGCGGGTGCCCTCCGGGAAGAGCAGCACGTTTTCCCCGTCCTTCAGGTAGCGGATGGCGGTTTTCATGGCCCCCACGTCGGGCTTGCCCCGCTCCACGGCGAAAAATCCCGCCTTTTTCAGCAGCCAGCCCAGCGCCGGGATGTTCATAAACTCCGCTTTCGCCATGGCACGCACCTGGCAGCCCGGCCCCAGGGCCATGGCCAGGCACAGGGGGTCGATCAAGGCGGAGTGGTTGGCGCAGAACAGCCCCCCCTCCCGGGGCAGCCGCTCCCGCCCCACCAGGCGGCAGGGGTGGAACAGGCTGAAAAAGGGCCACGCAATGCACCACAAAAAGGAGTACAGCCGCCGCACACTTTTCATACCGCCATCTTCCCCTCCACCGTATCCAGCAGCAGCGCCAGGCTCTGCTCCAGGTTCAGGCCGGTGGTGTCCACCAGCAGGGCGTCCTCCGCCCGGCGCAGGGGGGCGGCGGCGCGGGTGCTGTCCCGCTGATCCCGCTCCAGCAGGTCTTTCAGCACCGTGCCGTAGTCGGCCTGCTGGCCCCGCTCCAGCAGCTCCAGATACCGGCGGCGGGCCCGCTCCTCCGGTTCTGCGGTCAAGAACACCTTCACGTCGGCCTGGGGCAGCACCACGGTGCCGATGTCCCGTCCGTCCATGATGACGCTGTTCGTTCTGGCAAAGTCGCGCTGCAACTCCAGGAGGAAGGCCCGCACCGCCGGAACAGCCGACACGGCGGAGGCCCAGGCGGAGACGTCGTGCTGGCGGATTGCCTCGCTGACGTCCTCCCCGTTCAGGTACATATGCTGCAGCCCATCCTCCCCGTGGGCGATGTCCAGATGGAGGGAACCCAGCAGAGGAACCACCTGCTCCGCCCGCTCCAGCGCCAGGCCCGAGCGCTTGGCGTGCAGGCCCACCGTACGGTAGATGGCCCCGGTGTCCACATATAAAAATCCCAACTTCTGTGCCAGCTGCCGGGCCAGGGTGGATTTCCCCGCCCCGGAGGGGCCGTCGATGGCGATGCTGTAGTGTCGTTGTTTCATTGCGTTCCTTCCTCTCCCGCCTGGGCCGCCGCCAGCCCCGCCGCGCGGCCTGTGGCCCAGGCGATTTGCAGATTATAGCCCCCCGTATAGGCGTCCACGTCAATCAGCTCCCCCGCGAAGTACAGGCCCGGCACCAGCCGGGAGGCCATGGTTTTCGGGTCGAGTTCCGAAACCTTTACCCCGCCGGCGGTCACAACCGCCTCCTCAATGGGGGCTGGGCCGGTCAGATGAATGGAAAATCCTTTCAGCGTCTCCAGCAGCGCCCGGCGCTGGGCGCGGGTCAGGGCACCGGCCTTTTCTTCCATAGACAACCCGGCCCGCCGGGCCGCTTCCGGCCCCAGGGACCGGGGCAGCAGGGCGCGCAGCAGGGTGCCCACCTCCCGGTTCCCGCTCTCCCCCACCTCTCGCAGCAGGCGGCGATCCAGGATCTCCCGATCCAGGGCGGGCTTCAGGTCTAAAACAAGCGTATAGTCCTCCCCTTCCCACTGGCGCAGATGGGCCGAGGCGCTGAGTACCGTTGGCCCGGACAGGCCGAAGTGGGTAAACAGCAGCTCCCCCTGTTCCTGAAAGACCGTCCTGCCCCCGCCGGTTTTCACACTGACCCCGGTATTGCGCAGGGACAGGCCCTGGAGCCGGGGGCAGCAGGGGTCGTCGGAGCACAGGGGAACCAGGCTGGCCTTTGGGGGGATGACGGTGTGCCCCAGCCGCCGGGCCATGGCGTAGCCGTCCCCGGTGGAGCCGGTCTGGGGGTAGGACAGGCCGCCGGTGGCCAGAATGGCGCAGTCGCAGGGGAAGCGCCCCCTGTCGGTTTCCACCCCGGCGATTTTTCCGCCCTCCGCCAGCAGACCCTCCGCCCTGGCCTGAACCAGCCGGACGCCCTCCCGTTTCAGTTGGCGGAACAGGGCGTCCACCACATCGGCCGCCCGGTCGGACTGGGGAAACACCCGGCGGCCCCGCTCGGTTTTCAGCGGCACCCCCAGACTCTGGAAGAACTCCATGGCCGCGCCGGGGGGGAAGGCCGCCATGGAGCTGTAAAGGAATTTTGCATTACAGGTTGTGTGCTTCAGCACGTCCTCCCAGGGGCAGTCGTTGGTCAGATTGCACCGGCTCTTGCCGGTGATGTACAGCTTGCGGCCCACCTTTTCATTGCGCTCCAGCAGGGTGACGGCGGCCCCCTGCCGGGCGGCGGTGATGGCCGCCATCAGCCCGGCGGCCCCGCCGCCCACCACCGCGACCCGGTTACTCCTCATGCTCCGCCTTTTCGTACACCTGGTACTCCTCCCAGATTTCCTCCAGTTGGGAGAAGGTGCCGGGCAAATCCCCCTGCTTCCGGCGGCTGACCTCCACAATCAGGGCGTTGAGCAGGCTGAGGGGGGCGGCCAGGGAGTCCACGAAAGAGGCCATGTCGCTCCGGGCCAGCAGAGCGTGGGTGGCGCATTCCAACAGGGGGGAATTGGGGCCGTCGGTGACGGCGATGACGCTGGCCCCCCGGCTTTGGGCAAAGCGCATGGCCTGGATGGTCTGCCGGGAGTAGCGGGGGAAGCTGATGCCCACCACTGCGTCCTGGGCGTCCACCCACAAAAGCTGCTCCAGCATCTCGGTGCCGGAACTGCTGTGAACCGTGACCACATTGTCGAAAACA
>JAJPXI010000011.1:0-1410 GCA_021205585.1 Oscillospiraceae bacterium | reverse complement strand
AGATGTAAGTAAAAGCCCAAAAAGCTGGACAGGGCGGCGGAGGAACGCACCCCCAGGATGTAAATGCGCCTGGCCCGCACCAGGGCGTCGGCGGCGGCGTAAAAGCTCTCCCGGCTGCACTGCTCCATGGTGGCGCGGATGTTGTCCATGTCCGCCTGCATCACCTGGCGCAGGATGTCCTGGCCCTCCAGCCGGTCCTGGGCCACCTGAATGCGCTGTACAGCGGTCAGGCGGCTGCGCACCATGGTTTGCAGGGCCTTCTGCATGGCCGGGTAGCCATCGTAGCCCAGGCGGGTGGCGAAGCGCACCACGGTGGACTCGCTGGCGCTTACTTTTTCCCCCAGCCTGTTGGCCGTCATGAAGGCGGCCTTGTCGTAGGAGTGCAGGATGTATTCCGCAATCCGTTTCTGCCCCTTGGAAAAGCGGGGCATATTGCTCTCAATCAGCTGAAAAATATCCTTTTGCTGCATAGAAACCTCCGCTCCGCCGCCGGAAAATTTTATCTGCGCTCAGGGTTCGCCCCCTGCTTCCAGCGGGAAGATAAACTTTGAATTTCAACATCTGTCAAGGGTCTGTACTTGCCAGGCTCCAGCCCCTCCAGGCGCAGGGAGCCCTCCCGCACCCGCACCAACCGCTCCACTTTCAGCCCGGCGGCGGCGCACATACGGCGAATCTGCCGCTTCTTCCCCTGACGGAGCAGAAAGTCCAGACAAGCCCGCCGCTCCTCCGCGCCGGGCAGCGCCTCGACCTCCACCGGGGCCAGCAGTTGTCCGTCCAGGGTGATTGGGCCGCGCAGTATGGAAAGCCCCCGCTCCACCGGGCCCGTCACCCACACATGGTACTGCTTTTCCACTCGGAAGGCCGGGTGGAGCAGCCGGTGGGTCAGCGCCCCGTCGTTGGTCAGCAGCAGCAGGCCCTCGGAGTCCCGATCCAGGCGGCCCACCGGCCACACCCGGCAGGGGATGTCCCCGATCAAATCGGCAACAGAGGCCCGGCCCTGCTCGTCGGACAGGGTGGTCACATATCCCCTGGGCTTGTGCAGGAGATAGTATACCGGGGGCCCATCTCCCGTCCCTATGGGCTGCCCGTCCAGAGTGATCATATCCCTGTCCGGGTCGGCCTTCTGACCCAGGACGGCGGGCTGGCCGTTGACCAGCACCCGGCCCGCCCGAATCCACTCCTCCGCCCTTCGCCGGGAGCAGGCCCCGGCGGCGGAGAGTATTTTTTGCAGCCGCTCCTCCACGTCCCCGCGGCCCCCTCTCTATTCTCCAAATCCCGGCAGGGCCTGCAAAAGCCGCTCCCAGAGGGAAATTTTTTCGGGAACCGCGTTCCGGCTCACCGGGGCGGCGGCCAGCAGCTCCACCCGGCCCAGCAGCTCCCCTTCCAGATAGAAGCACAGGTATCCCACCC
>JAJPXI010000111.1 GCA_021205585.1 Oscillospiraceae bacterium | reverse complement strand
CTGACGGAAATTTGACTCGCAATTCACTCTTGCCGCTCTGTGCGGTGTTGCCTAAACAGCCCCGGCGTCCAGCAGCTCCCGTCTGCTTTTGGTCAAATCGCCTAATTTTTTGCCCGGCCCCGGATTTCCGGCGAATTGTGCCGAAAATACTGTTGACGGGAGGCCAAAAATTTGCTATCCTATAAGGGACACAGACAGCGGCGCACCCGCCGCCCGCCGTGCGGAAGGTTCAAAATGCTACACTGAAGATGGGAGTTGCTCCGTATGTACATGAAAGAAGCCGTTGTGAACAACCAGGTCGGCCTGCACGCCCGGCCCGCCACCTTTTTCATCCAGAAGGCCAACGAGTTCAAAAGCTCCGTCTGGATTGAAAGGGACGACCGTCGGGTCAACGCCAAGAGCCTGCTGGGGGTGCTGTCCCTGGGCATCACCAAGGGCGCCTCGGTCACTCTGATCGCCGACGGGCCGGACGAAAAAGAGGCCGTGGACGACCTGGCGGAACTGATTGCCCAGAATTTCGCCGAATAACCCCCGCTTTCCCCTGGGGACTGCCCAAGCGGCAGTCCCCGCTTTTGCTTTCCCGCCCAAAGGCCGGAGGTTTGCCAATGACCCTTGAGGAACTGAAAAAGAAGGCCCTGGCCCTGCCTATGAAGCCCGGCGTGTACCTGATGCAGGACGAGCGCAGCCAGGTCATCTATGTGGGCAAGGCCAAGGCGCTGAAAAACCGGGTGTCCCAGTATTTTTCCAACCTGGTCTCCCACTCGGAGAAAACCCGCGCCATGGTCGGCCAGGTGGATCATTTCGACGTCATCATCGCCGACTCGGAGTTTGAGGCCCTGGTGCTGGAAAACTCCCTGATCAAGCGCCACAAACCCCGGTACAACATCCTGCTCAAGGACGACAAGGGCTACCCCTGCATCCGCCTGGATTTGCGGGAGCCCTACCCCCGCTTCTCCCTGGTCAATCGCCCGGCCCAGGACGGGGCCAGGTATTTCGGCCCCTACGGCAGCCGGGGCTCCACCTGGGATCTGGTGGACGCCCTGCGGGCCGCCCTGAAGCTGCCCAGCTGCGGCAGGCGCTTCCCCAGGGACATCGGCAAACAGCGCCCCTGCCTGAACTTCCGCATGGGCAAGTGCGCCGGCTGGTGCCGCCCGGAGGCCGGACAGGAACAGTACCGCCAGGCCATCGACCAGGCGGTGCGGCTGCTGGAGGGGGAGTTTTCCCAGGTGCGGCGGGAGCTGACCGAGGAGATGGAACAGGCGGCGGAGCAGCTGCGCTTTGAGCGGGCGGCCCAGCTGCGGGACCGCTGCCGGGCCATCGAGCTGCTGGGCCAGCGGCAGAAGGTTCTCTCCGGCTCCCTGGCCGACACCGACGTGGCGGGCTTTTACCGGGGGACGGCAAAAAGTTGCTTTGTGGTGCTCCACTTCCTGGACGGCCAGTTGGCGGGGAAGGACTGGGAACTGCTGGAGTCCCCCGTGGAGGAGGATGGGGAGGTGGTTTCCTCCCTGGTGCGCCAGTATTTCGCCCCCCGGCCCCGTCTGCCCCGGCAGCTTCTGCTCCCCTGCGCTCTGGAGGATCGGGAACCCCTGGCCCGGATGCTCTCAGAGCAGGCAGGGCGCCGGGTGGAGGTGCTGATCCCCCAGCGGGGGGCCAAGCTGGAGCTGGTGGCCCTGGCCAACACCAACGCCAAAGAGGAGGCAGAGCGGGCCACCAGCCGCCAGGAGCGCGCCGGCAAGCTGCTGGAGCAGCTGGGCCGCCTGCTGGCCCTGGGCGGGCCGCCCCGGCGCATCGAGGCCTTTGACATCTCCAACACCGGCGGGGCCGTCATCGTGGCCTCCATGACGGTGTTCGTGGACGGCAGGCCCCGGAAGAAGGACTACCGGCATTTCAAGCTCAAGGACATGGCCGAACCGGACGACTACGCCTCCATGGCCCAGGTGGTCACCCGGCGGTTTACCCGGCTGAAGGCGGGGGAGGAGGGCTGGAACGAGACCCCGGATCTGCTGCTCATCGACGGGGGCAGTGTCCACGCCCGTGTGGCCCGCCAGGCCCTGGAGGCTTTGGATTTGGATATTCCCACGTTTGGCCTGGTGAAGGACGACAGGCACCGCACCCGCGCCCTGGCCGCCCCGGACGGGCGGGAAATCGGCGTGCGGGACAACCCCGCCCTGTTCGCCCTGCTGGGCACCATTCAGGAGGAGACCCACCGCTTCGCCATTACCTTTAACCGCGCCCAGCATGGCAAGTCCGTCCGGGGCTCCGCCCTGGATGCCATCCCCGGCGTAGGCCCAAGGCGCCGGGCCGCCCTGCTGAAGGAGTTCAAGAGCATCCGGGCCATCGGCCAGGCCAGCCAGGAACAGCTGTCCCAGGCGGTGGATCGGCGCACCGCCCAGGCGGTTTACGAGCATTTCCACCCCGATGCGTCAAAGGAGGACGGCCCATGCGCGTGATTTCCGGCTCGGCCAGGGGCCGGGTTTTGAAGACCCCGCCCGGCCTGGACACCCGGCCCACCACCGACAGGGTCAAGCAGGCCATGTTCAATATTATTCAATTCGACGTTCCGGGCCGCCGGGTGCTGGATCTGTTCGGCGGCACCGGCCAGCTGGCCGTCGAGGCCCTGTCCCGGGGGGCGCGCAGCGCCGTTATCGTGGAGCGCTCCGCCGCCGCCGTGCAGGTGATTCAGGAAAACCTGGAGATGGCCCGCCTGGCAGACCGGGCCAGGGTCGTCCGGGAGGACGCGGAAGTCTTTCTGTCCCGGCCGCCCGGCCCTTTCGACCTGATTTTTTTAGACCCCCCCTATGGCACGGGCCTGCTGGAGCGCAGTTTGACGCAGATTGCCGCGATTGACATTCTTGCCGAATGTGGTATAATACTCTGTGAAAGCCCTGTGGATTTACAGCCGCCCCCCCTGGCGGCCCCCTATGTCCTGGGCAAAACCTACCGCTATGGCAAAACGCAGCTGACCCTGTACCACAAGCCGCCCGGAACGGGCCGGGAGGGTGCCGCGCCGCCATGCAGAACGGTGTGAAACTTTATGAAAACCGCAATCTACCCCGGGAGCTTTGACCCCGTCACCCTGGGGCACCTGAACATCATCAAGCGGGCGGCTCAGGCCTTTGACCGGCTGATCGTCTGCGTGATGGTCAACTCCCGCAAAACCGGCAGCCTGTTTAATCCCAAGGAGCGGGTGGAACTGCTCCGCCGGGTCACGGGGCAGCTGCGCAATGTAGAGGTGGATTTTTCCAACGGCCTTCTGGCGGATTACGCACGAGAAAAAGGGGCTCATGTGGTGGTCAAGGGCCTGCGGGCGGTGTCCGACTACGAAAGCGAGGTCCAGATGGCCATCATCAATCGGAAACTCTACCACAATCTGGACACCTTTTTTATCCCCTCCAGCGAAAAATACACCTATCTCAGCTCCACCGTTGTGCGGGAGATGGCCCGGTATGGGGCCGACCTGTCCGACTTTGTCCCCCGGGAGATTATCTCGGATGTAGAAGCCAAAGCCAGGGGCGGGCAGTCCTGAGCGGCGGCGTTACAATAAAGCTCTGAAAGAGGAGGAGTTCCAATGGCAAGCGGCGTGGAAGAATTGTTGGATATGCTCTATACGATGATCGATGAGGCGAAGAACGTCCCCCTGCGGTCGGATCAGTGCATGATCGAGCGGGATCGGGCGCTGGACATCCTGGACGATGTGCGGGCCCAGTTCCCCATGGAGATGCGGGAGGCGAAAAAGCTGCTGGATCGGCGCACGGAGTACCTGGACGCCGCCAAGCGGGAGGCCGAGGGCCTGAAAAAACAGGCCGAGGCGGACGCCCAGCGCACCGTGTCCGAGGATCGGCTGCTGGCCCAAGCCCGCCAGCAGAGCAACGAAATCGTAAAAACGGCGGAGGAGCGGGCCAGAGAACTGCGCCGGGCCGCCAACGAGTACTGCGAGGACCTGCTCCGCCGGGCGGAGGAGGCCATGGCCGAGGCCCACGAGGAGGTCAAACAGAAGCGCTCCCGTTTCCGCGCCGCCTCCCAGCAGGCCGCTACCCCCCAACAGCAGCCTGCCCGCCGGGCCTACGACGCCGAGGCGGACACTATTTGACTTAAGGAAGCACTGATTAAATGCGCCTGCGGCGGCTGACGGAACTTTTCCGCCAA
>JAJPXI010000067.1 GCA_021205585.1 Oscillospiraceae bacterium | reverse complement strand
CTTCTTTTGTCGCAAAATTTCTCGCCATCCGCTCTTGCCGATTGAATCAGTCCTTTCTTAACGCTGCGGCGCCCCTACAAAAAATGGACGGACGACTGCTTTTGTATAAAACCGTCTCTTACTGTTACCACTGTTTGCCTTTGATAATTTTCTTCCGTTTAACACCTACAATTTTCCTACATTTTTGCGTTTTTGCTGAATTTCCGCACTTTCTTTCAATCTTTTCGTAGGGGCGCACCTATGTGTGCGCCCGCTTGGGAGAAACAAGAATCGTCTTTCAAATACGTCTGAGGGCGGTTCCTGTCCATCATTTATTTTTCAAAATTGATTTCCGTGGTCTGCGCGGCGCTGTGAAAATACAGATCTCCCGCAAAGGCCTGCGGGGAACCCGCCGGGGACGTTCCCATTTTGGAGCGCCCCCGGCGGGTGCATTCGGGCCATGCGCGGGGAAAAACCGCCTTTCCTATTCGTAAACCTTCGCCTGCGTTTCCACTATGGTATCCTCACCGCCCCAGGCCTGGGCGTAGGTGCGCAGGGTGATCTGGCCGTCCCCGTCGCCGAAAACGTCCAACTGCTCTAAAACGGCCATGGTGCGCAGGGCGGAGGTTTGCAGGTTGATGGACACCTCGTCATAGGTGGTGTAGCTCTCGCCGCTGCTGGTCTGTTTTTCTATCTGGAAGGTCAGCGTCAGATACAGGTCGTAACAGGCGCTTCGCGCCTCCGGCGTCTCCAGGACGTACCTGGTTCCCAGGCTGCCGTCGGCCAGGTCCTCCTGTATGGCCTGGTACAGCTCGGCCCAGTCGCCGCTGTCCAGCGCCAGGGAGGCCGACTCGTATTGCACTTCCTGCGAGCCGTCCGCATAGGTGTAGATGGTAGTCGACCCGCCCATGTCGGAGTACAGATAGACCATGCACAGCTGGTCAAGGGAGTAGTCCTCCAGCCCATAGGCCGCCTGGATGACCTGGGGCATGGACAGCAGGGCGCTGAGCTGAGCGGTGAGGGAGCCCTCGTCCTCCATGTCCGACGACAGCATGGGCAGCTCATAGCTGCGCTTGAGCACGCCGCCGTCCTCCAGGTTGTAGGTCACGGTGAAGCTGAACAGGTTGGCCGTCTCCCCGGTCTCGTCGCTCCACCAGCTGTCCTCGAAGTCCGACCAGAAGTTTTTGGCCTGCTTTTCCAGCGCCACCCTGTCGTCCACAATGGACTGGTGCAGGGCCAGCACCGCCTGGATGACCTGGCTGTCGTCGCTGTAGGAGACGGCGTTCCAGGCGGAGTAGTTGTAGGGGAAGCTGTCGTAAAACGGCCCGATTTCCACCGAGGCCACGTTGTCCTGGCTGGGCACCCGGCTCTCCACGCCGAACCAGTCCAGGTCCACCGCGGCGGTCAGCAGCGTCAGCACGCACAGCAGCACCAGGCAGCCCTTCCACCGGCGGAACACCCAGAAGGATTTTTGCAATATCATCTCCGCCGCAAAGTAGCCCACGGCCCCGCACAGCAGGATAAACAGCAGCAGGGGAACCGCGACGCTGGAAAAAGCGTCCTCAAAGATATAGTACAGGAACTGCCCCAGTCCCAGGCCGAAGAACACCGCCACTCCGTAGCGGAACACCGGCCGCAGCCAGGACACGGTGATGGCGTCCCCCGCCCGCTCCAGCTGGCGGCGGCGGTACAGGGCCAGGGCCAGCGCGGTCAGCACCAGGCCCACAAGGACGTAGACCAGGATGTACCCCAGCTTCAAAAACTGGGCGGACTGGATGGTAAAATCTTCGTTGTAGACCACCTTGGGCTCCAGCTCCTCTGTCAGCAGGGCCGCCGGGGTCAGCCACAGCACCAGCCGGGACAGGCCGCTGTCGTAGACATAGCCGTAAATCAGCTGGGAGAGGATGTTGTTCACCAGGGCGTACAGGGAGACGACCAGGCAGTTGGCCGCCGCGTACAGGATGGGGATGCCCAGAATATGCCCGGTACACATGGCGCACAGGGTAGCCAGGCTGAAGAAGAACAGCTCCATCAGGCTGACGGCGAAAAAGCACATGACCAGCGCGCCGAGGTAAACCGCGCCCCTGGCCGCCTCCACCAGCAGCATCATCACAAACGCGCACAGGTTTGGCCCCACCATAAAGCCCAGGCCGGACAGGTAGCTGGTCAAAAACAGGCCCTCCCGCCGGATGGGCAGGCTGTGCAGCAGGCCCACCGAACGGCTGTTGCACAGGTAGGAGTAGACCGCCGTGGCCGAGAGCACGGAAAACACAATCCCAAGCCACAGCCCCCAGGGGGAGATGAACTCCAGCACGCCCACCCTGGCGATGTACTCCATGTCCCCGCCGCCCGTCAGCAGGGCGCTGGCGGGAATAATCAGCGCCAGGATGGTCAGGTAGACCCCCCAGATGGGCCAGAAGCGGGCGAAATTTTTCCAGAACAGCGTGGGGTTAAACCATGATTTCACGGACCGCATAGTCCTCACCTCCCAATTCATAGATGAAAATCTCCTCCAGGCTCAGAGGCAGGGCCTCCAGCAGCAGTGGGGCGTACACCGAAAGGCGGTTGATGACCTCCTCGTTGGTGCCCCGGACGATCATGGTGGTCAGGCGGCCGGTCTGGGCGGTGTGGAGAATCTGCATATCCTCCGGAAATTTGGGCAGCTCCTTCTCCTGAAACACCACCTGGACCTTCACCGTGTTCCCCTGCAAGTCGGACAGGGAGCGCTCCACCAGAACCTTCCCCCTGGACAGGATGCCCACATGGTCGCACACATCCTCCAGCTCCCGCAGGTTGTGGGAGGACACCAGCACGGTGGTGCCGTACTCGGCCACGTCGTTCATCAGCAGGCCCCAGACCTGGCGGCGCATCACCGGATCCAGGCCGTCCACCGGCTCGTCCAGCACTAGGTAGTCCGGGTGGCAGCACAGGGCCAGCCAGAAGGCGCTCTGCTTCTGCATCCCCTTGGACAGGCGGCGGATGGGGCGCGTCTCCTTGACGACGCTGAAAATGCCCTTCAGCTCCTCATAACGCTTTTGGTCGAACCTGGGATAGAAGCCCCGGTAAAAACGCATCATGTCTTTGGTGGAGGCCGACAGGAAGTAGTACAGCTCATCTGGAATGGAGGCGATGCGGGCCTTCACCGCCGGGTTTTCGTAGACCTGCTGGCCGTCCACCAGCACCCGGCCCGAATCCTGCCGGTAGATACCGGTGATGTGCCGTAGGATGGTGGACTTGCCCGCCCCGTTTGGCCCCACCAGACCGTAGACCGAGCCGGCGGGCACCGTCAGGGTCAGGTCGTCCAGGGCGGCAAAGCCGTCGAAGGTTTTGACCACGTCCTTGACTTCAATCATGGATTTTCCTCCTTTTCTTCTCTCTGCGCGCCCTTTTCGGCGTCCCGCAGCCGCAGGGCCAGATCCTGGGCCGTCATACCCAGGAAGAGCAGCTCACCGGCGGTCTCGTCGAAGGTGTGCAGCAGCCGCTCCCGCCGCTCCCGGCCCACCTGCTCCCGGCGGGCGGCGAAGGAGCCCTTCCCCGCCTCGCTCACCAGGTAGCCCTCCGTCTCCAGGGCCTCGTAGGCCCGCTGAATGGTGTTGGGGTTGATGGCCAGGGAGGATGCCAGCGCCCGCACCGAGGGCAGCTTTTCCCCCTCCCGGATGATTCCCGTCACTATCAGGTGCCGCAGGCCCTCCTGCACCTGCAGGTGCAGCGGCTGGGAGCTGCGGTAATTCAAGCTCAGCATAGACGTCCCTCCTTGTGCACAAACTGATACCCCGCCCGGAGGCGGACTGTATCAATTTCCTTGGTACAGTTAGTATAGACCCTGGGAGCGGAGAATACAAGGGCTTTTTTCTTACGATTTCCTTACGATTTTCTCCCGGCGTTCCCTTGAAATATGTAATGACCCAGAAGAACCATTCGGTTTGACAGGGGCGGGAGACAGGTGTATAATAGAGTAAAATAATGAAGGGAGTTTTCCTCATCATGGATAATCAAGCCGTCCAGGCGCTGTTGGAGCGCCGCAGCATCCGCAGTATCGACCCCGACCGGCAGCTCACCCCGGAGCAGCTGGAGGTTTTCACCCGTATCGCCACCACCTCCCCCTCCGCCCGGAACAACCAGCGCTACCACTTCACCGTGGTGCAGAATCCCCAGCTGCTGGAGCATATGTCAGAGCTAATCCGCCAGCAGATGATGCTGGGC
>JAJPXI010000120.1:3846-4191 GCA_021205585.1 Oscillospiraceae bacterium | reverse complement strand
TCTCTGCGGCGGGCTTCTCCCGCTTCGGCTTGGGCTGTTTTTCCAGAGGCGGCTCGGCTTTGGCTGCCCGCTGCTCTTTGGCCGGCTTTTCTTTCTCTTTTTTCTTTTTTTCTCTGCTCCGGGAGGCGGGTGCTTCCGTATCCTCCGGCGGCGGGGGAACCGGCTTGGGGTGGGGGACGTCCGGATCCCAGGGCGCGACAATATCTCCCTCCGGAATCCGGGGGGAGGAAAATTCTGCCAGAATCTCCTCCAGGGAAAATTCCTGCTCCTCCGATTGTGGACGGGTTTCGGACATAACGGCCTCCGGGAAAGGGGAATTTAGAGATTGAAGCGCAGGGGCACGGC
>JAJPXI010000120.1:1778-3836 GCA_021205585.1 Oscillospiraceae bacterium | reverse complement strand
GCCTCATAGAGCACGATGGCGACGGCGGCCGAGGCGTTCAGGGAGTTCAGCTTGCCCCGCATGGGGATGGCAATTTTGAAATCGCAGGTCTGGGCCACCAGGCGGCCCATGCCGCTGCCCTCGCTGCCGATGACGATGGCCGCCGGGCCCTTCAGGTCGGCCCGGTACAGGGGGGTGTCCCCATCGGCGGCGGTGCCGAAAATCCAAATGCCCTGCTCCTTCAGCTCCTTCAGCAGAGCGGTCAGGTTGGGCACCCGGGCCACCGGGAGATGGCTGACCGCCCCGGCGGAGGTCTTGGCCACCACTGCGGTCAGCCCGGCGGAGCGGCGCTTGGGGATGATGACCCCGTGGGCCCCGGCGCACTCGGCGGTGCGGATGACCGCCCCCAGGTTGTGGGGGTCGCTGAGTTCGTCACACACCACCAGCAGGGGCGGCTCCCCCCTGTCCCGGGCGGCCTGTAAAATGGTGTCCACATCCGCGTAGGGCTGGGCGGCGCACAGGGCAATCACGCCCTGGTGGGCGCGGGTGGCGCTCATGCCATCCAGCTTGCGCCGGTCGCACTCCACCACCACCGCGCCCCGCTCCCTGGCGGCGGCGGCCAGCCGGGCCAGGGTGGGGCCGCTCTCCCCCTTCGCCAGGTACAGTTTATCGATGGGCACGCCCGCCCGCAGGGCCTCCCGCACGGCGTTGCGCCCTTCGATGGTCTCCCCCGCCTCGCCGGGGTTCTCCCGCCGCTGGTCCATGGCGCGGCCTCCCTTCTGTCAAAATCACCTTGTATCGCCGTGCCGCTTTCGGAGTTCCAGGCGCGGCGAAGCTTATGGGGTTTCCTCCGGGGCCGGCCCGCCGTCCTCCCGGGGAAGCTGGGCGCGCTCCGGCCCGCCCTCCAGGGGCAGCTGGGCGCAGACCGATTGGAACTCCTCTCCGGACATGGTCTCGTGCTCCAGCAAAAACCGGGCCACCGCGTCCAGGCGGGGGCGCTGGGCGGTGAGGATCCGGCGGCAGCGCTCGTAGGCGGCGTCGATAATGGCGCGGATCTCCTCGTCGATTAGGCCGGCCACCTCCTCGGAGTAGGTGCGGGCCTGAGCCATGGAGCGGCCAATGAAAATCTCGTTGCTGCCGGTTTCAAACTGGATGGCCCCCAGCTTTTCGCTCATGCCGTATTTTGTGACCATGGCACGGGCGATGGCGGTGGCCCGCTCGATGTCGTTGGAGGCGCCGGTGGAGATGTCGCCCAGGGCCAGCTCCTCGGCCACCCGGCCGCCCAGGCAGACGGCCACCTGTTCGGTCAGTTCCAGGCGGGACTGGTAGCTCTTGTCCTCCTGGGGCAGGGAGATGGTCATGCCCCCGGCGGCCCCCCTGGGGATGATGGAAATCTGGTGAACCGGGTCGGCGGTCTTCAGGGCGTTGATGACGATGGCATGGCCGGCCTCGTGGTAGGCGGTCAGTCTGCGGGCGTGGTCGCTGACCACCCGGCTCTTTTTCTCCGGGCCGGCGATGACCTTGATGACCGCCTGGTGCAAATCCTCATTGGTAATCAGCATCTCCCCCTTCCGGGCGGCCAGCAGGGAGGACTCGTTCATCAGGTTCTCCAGATCCGCGCCGGTGAAGCCGGAGGTGGCCTTGGCCACGTCGGCCAGGGAGACGTCCTCGGCCAGGGGCTTGTTGCGAGAGTGGATGCGCAGAATGGCCTCCCGGCCCTTGATGTCCGGGTAGCCCACATAGACCTGCCGGTCGAAGCGGCCGGGGCGCAGCAGGGCGGGGTCCAGGATGTCCACCCGGTTGGTGGCGGCCAGGACGATGACCCCCTCGTTGTGGGAGAAGCCGTCCATCTCCACCAGCAGCTGGTTCAGGGTCTGCTCCCGCTCGTCGTGCCCGCCGCCCAGGCCGGCCCCCCGCTGGCGGCCCACGGCGTCAATTTCGTCGATGAACACAATGGCGGGGGACTCCTTTTTGGCCTGGTCGAACAAATCCCGCACACGGGACGCGCCCACGCCCACATACAGCTCCACGAAGTCGGAGCCGGAGATGGACAGGAAATGCACCCCCGCCTCCCCGGCC
>JAJPXI010000120.1:0-1768 GCA_021205585.1 Oscillospiraceae bacterium | reverse complement strand
ACAAGCAGGACGCCCTGGGGGATGCGGGCCCCCAGGTCGATGAACCGCTGGGGGTCTTTTAGGTACTCCACAATCTCCTCCAGCTCGGCCTTTTCCTCATCGGCCCCGGCCACGTCGCCGAAGGAAACCTGCTTGTCGGAGGCCTCCAGGGTGCGGGTGCGGGCCCGGCCAAAGCGGGCCGGGCTGGCCCCGCCGCCCCCCATGCCGCCGCCGTTGGAGCTGCGCATGAACATGAAGTACCACAGCACGGCGACCAGGACGATAATCAGGACATAGGGGATCATGGTGCTCCACCAGGGCCAGGTGAAGCCCTCGGTGTAGTCGTAGTCGGTGATGATGCCCGCGCGCCACTGCGCGTCAATCAGATCGTGCAGGTCGCTGTAAAACACGTCGAAATCGGCCAGGGTGTAGCTGACCGGCTCGTCCTCGTCCCGCAGAATCAGGGTGATGGTGTCGTCCTCCACCTCAAAATACTGCACCTTCTCCTGCTCGAACAGAGTGCGCAGATCCGCGTAGGTGCTGCTGCCGGTGTCGCTGTCGGTTCTTTGCAACACTGTGACCAGCACCACCAGCACCAGGAAAATCAGCAGATAGAACACCAGGTTTCGCCCGCCAACACGTTTCAAATCACAACACTTCCTTCTCTCATACTCTCTTCAGATTAAAATGGGACATTTTAATCTGAACTTTTGAATCGTCAAGAGCCGCGCAAAAGCGCGGTTGACGCTTCAAAAGGCGTCTCATACGAAATCTACGCCGTTGCGACGGCTATTAAAACAAGCCATTTTCAATGTCTTGTTTGAATCAGATTTCAGTATCAAAGTATCCTGCAAGGGTTTATACACAGCCTGCCCGCCGGGCGGATGGAGCCGGTTCGTCCGGGATTATGGGCGGCTGTAGATTTCCGATTTCAAAATGCCCACATAGGGCAGGCTGCGGTAGCGCTCGGCGTAATCCAGCCCGTAGCCCACCACAAAGGCGTCGGGGATGGGGAAGCCCCGGTAGTCGGCCCGGATGTCCTTCTCCCGGCGCTCCGGCTTGTCCAAAAGGGTGCAGACGCGCAGGGAGGCGGGGCCGCGCATGCGCAGCACCTGGGTCAGGTAGAACAGGGTGTTGCCGCTGTCCAGGATGTCCTCCACAATCAAAACGTCCTTTCCGGCGATGTCCTGGGACAGATCCTTGGTGATGTTCACCCGGCCGGAGGAGCGGGAGCCGCTGCCGTAGGAGGACACCGCCATAAAGTCCACCGCGCAGGGCAGGCGGATGGCCCGGCACAGGTCGGCCAGGAAAATGAAAGAGCCTTTCAAAATGCCCACCAGCAAAAGCGCCCGCCCGGCGTAATCGGCGGCGATGGCCGCCCCCAGTTCCTCCACCCTGGCCTTCAGCTGGGCCTCGGAAAAAAGCACCCGCTCCACGTCCTCATGTATCTGTTCCATCGGAAGGCTCCCTTTCCCAGCTGATTTCCAGGGCGGCCTGCCCCGGCTGGGCCAGGCGGCGCTCCTGGGGGCCGAAGCCGGCCACGGCCAGCACTCCGTTCCCGTCGGCCAAAACGGGGAGGAACTCCCGCTGCCCGGCGGGCAGTCTGGCCTCGATCAGCAGTTTTTTTAAGGATTTGTTTGGCCGCCCCGGCAGTTGAATCTCATCCCCGGCCCGGCGGGGGCGCAGGACGGGCTGCCCCTCCAACCCCTCCCGGCTGAGATAAACCGCGCCGGGGGCCTCCCGGCCCGCCGGGGGGCGCAGGCAGGGGCGGCAACGCAGCAGCCAGTCC
>JAJPXI010000137.1 GCA_021205585.1 Oscillospiraceae bacterium | reverse complement strand
TGACGGAAATTTGACTCGCAATTCACTCTTGCCGCTCTGTGCGGTGTTGCCTTAAGTATAACATACAATGCCGCTGTCGGCAAGGGTTACAGGGCGGCGTAAATCTCCTTGTGCTCAGACAGGAGCACCTCTACCTGGGGAAACGCCTCCCGCAGCCAGCCTGCCAGGACGGGGCAGACTACCTGCTCGGTGGCGTAGTGGCCCGCGTCCAGCAGGTTCAGGCCCATGGAGTGGGCGTCCAGGAAAGGGTCGTAGCGCACGTCGGCGGTCACCAGGGTGTCACACCCGGCGGCCAGGGCCTGCTCCACCAGATCCCCGCCACTGCCGCCGCACACGGCGACCCGCTCCACCGGCTTTCCCGCGTCCTCATAGCGCACGCTGGCAGCCCCCAGGGCGGCTTTGACCTGGGCGGCGAATTCCTTTAAGGGGACGGCCCCCCCGCCCAGGCGGCCCTGCACGCCCAGGCCATAGGGCCGCCCGTCTGCATAGGTTCCGTATTCCTGGAGAAAGCGGGTCTCTGTCAGGCCCAGAACGGCGGCCAGGGTGTCGTTCACGCCGCCGGGGGCCATGTCCAGATTGGTGTGGGCGCAGATGGCCGCTGTGCCGTGCTCCAGCAGGGCCAGCAGCCTGCGGCCGGTTACGGTCTCCCCGGTAACGGACTTGGCCCCGCCCCAGATGAGCGGGTGGTGGGACACCACCAGCTGGGCCTCCAGCCGGGCGGCCTCCAGGGCCACCTCCTCCGTGATGTCCAGGGCCACCAGGATGCGCCTGACCTCCAAATCCCCCCGGCCCGCCAGGAACCCGGCGTTGTCAAAGTCCAGCTGGGTGGAAAAGGGGGCTTTGCCGTCTAAAAATTCATAGATTTCCATTGCTGTTGCCATGTATCCCACTCCCTTTTCATCTCTCGCAGCGCTCCGGCCAGCTCCTCCAGCCGGGCGATTTCCTCCCCGTTGGGGCTGGCGGCCCAGCGCTGGCCCGTCAGGGCCTTTTCCGCTTTTGCCAGGCGCTGCTCCAACCACCGGCCCCGCAGGGGATCCCGGCTCTGCCGCCCGGCCCAGAGTTCCGCCGCCGTCATGGGCCCGTCCCGTCCGGGACGCACCCTCATCGCCACATAGAGTGTTCCGCCCTGACAGGCCAGGCGCTCCTCCGCGATGGTATAGCCCCCCTCCAGCAGCCGCTGGCGCAGCTGGGGCTGGGCGCTCATGGGCTGGAGCAGCAGGGTCACGTCCGGCCGGAGCGTCCAGGGGGCCCGCTCCAGGATGCCGGCGATGGTCTCGCCCCCCATGCCGGCGATGGCAACGGTGTCGGCCTCCCCCGGTTCCAGGCCCTCCAGCCCGTCGCACAGGCGCAGCTCCAGCCGGCCCTCCACCCCATACCGACGGGCGGTCTGGGCCGCCCGCGCCAGGGGGCCGGGGCGCAAATCCGCGGCCACGGCCCGGCCGAGGACGCCGTTGACCAGCAGCCACACGGGGAGATAGCCGTGGTCGGTGCCCACGTCGGCAAAGCGGCGGCCCGGCTCCACCCACTGGGCCAGCGCCGCCAGCCGGGGGGACAATTCCATCCTGTTTCCCTCCCTGCACCGGGGCAGACGCCCCGGCATAAACGGGGACGCGGCAACCGGCGTTGCCGCGTCCGGCGGTTTTGGACGCTGGATTACTTGCTGGCCTGGCTGTTCAGCTGCTCCAACAGCTGCTCCACCTCCACGCCGTGAACCATGCAGGCCTCCTCCACCGTCTCCCCACGGGAGGCGGGGCAGCCCAGGCAGTGCATTCCGATGGACATGAAGATGGGGGCCGTTTCGGGGGCGATGTCCAGAATGTCCCCGATGATTGTGTCTTTTGTGATTTGCGCCATGGTAAAAACCTCCAGTTGTTTCTATCCGGGCGGTGTTTTTTCGCCCGACTTTAGTATATCGGATTTTTTACAAAACATCAAGCCTTTCCGTCGCACCCCAGCACATCGATCAGCTTGTGCCGCACCAACTCCTTGATGGCGGCCCGGGCGGGCTTCAGGTACTGGCGGGGGTCGAAGTCGGCGGGGTGCTCGGCGAAATACTTGCGGATGGTGCCGGTCATGGCCAGGCGCAGGTCGGAGTCGATGTTGATTTTGCACACGGC
This sequence comes from Oscillospiraceae bacterium, assembly GCA_021205585.1. Classification (GTDB taxonomy): domain Bacteria; phylum Bacillota; class Clostridia; order Oscillospirales; family Oscillospiraceae; genus JAJPXI01. Next base: position 2,082 of record JAJPXI010000137.1, on the reverse strand, counting down.
CAGGGAGGCGGCGTGGCGCAGCTGATCCTCCGGCACGCCGATGGCCCCCGGCATATTGCCGCCGTTTTCGTTGATCATCTTGACGAACTCCTGGGGCACCGAGGAGGAGCCGTGGAGCACGATGGGGAAGCCGGGCAGACGGCGGGCCACCTCCTCCAGCACGTCGAAGCGCAGCTGGGGCTTGGTGCCGGGCTTGAACTTGTAGGCCCCGTGGCTGGTGCCGATGGCGATGGCCAGGGAGTCGCACCCGGTGCGGCTGACGAACTCCTCCACCTCCTCCGGGCGGGTGTAAGAGGAGTCCTCGGCGGACACCTTGACCTCGTCCTCGATGCCGGCCAGGGTGCCCAGCTCCGCCTCGACCACCACGCCCCGGTCGTGGGCGTACTCCACCACCTGGCGGGTCAGGGCGATGTTCTCCTCAAAGGGCTTGGAACTGGCGTCGATCATCACGGAGGTGAAGCCTCCGTCGATGCAGCTTTTGCAGGTCTCGAAGCTGTCCCCGTGATCCAGGTGCAGCACGATGGGCAGACCGGTCTCGATCACGGCGGCCTCCACCAGCTTGATTAAATAGGTGTGGTTGGCGTAGGCCCTGGCCCCCTTGGACACCTGGAGGATCAGAGGGGCGTTGACCTCCGCCGCGGCCTCGGTGATGCCCTGCACGATCTCCATGTTGTTGACGTTGAAGGCGCCGATGGCGTAGCCCCCGTTGTAGGCCTTTTGGAACATTTCCCGAGAAGTAACCAGTGGCATAAAAAACCAGCTCCTTTTGATTTGCGGGGGAAATCCCCGGTATTGAATGGATAGAGAGGGGCCGGAACCGACCCGTTGAAAATATTTTACCAGTTTTCATTGAAAAATGCAAGGGTTTATGGTATGCTATCTGCAGGACACTATTTTTCAGGAGGTATCGCAATGAGTATATTAAAAGGAAGCTGCATCATCGGCCAGTCCGGGGGCCCCACCCCGGTTATCAACGCCAGCGCCCAGGGGGTCATCCAGGCGGCCCTGGCCAGCGGGCACATCACCCGCGTCCTGGGGGCCGCCCACGGCATCAAGGGCGTGCTGGACGACAAGCTGTACGACATGGGCCGGGAGGATCCGGCGGAGCTGGAGCTGCTGCAGTACACCCCCTCCTCCGCCCTGGGCTCCTGCCGCTACAAGCTGGCCGCCCCAGAGCAGGACGACGCGGACTACAAGCGCATTCTGGAGATCTTCAAAAAATACGACGTGCGCTACTTTTTCTACAACGGCGGCAACGACTCCATGGACACCTGCAACAAGATTTCAAAATATATGCAGTCCGTCGGCTACGAGTGCCGCGTTATGGGCGTACCCAAGACCATCGACAACGACCTGTTCGGCACCGACCACTGCCCCGGCTTCGCCTCGGCAGCCAAATACATCGCTACCTCCTGTGCCGAGGTGTGGAAGGACTGCCATGTGTACGACACGGGGATGATCACCGTCATTGAAATCATGGGCCGCCACGCGGGCTGGCTGGCCGGCTCCGCCGCCCTGGCCGGGCTGACCGGCTGCGGCCCGGATCTGGTCTACCTGCCGGAGACCGACTTTGACATGGACCGTTTCCTGGCCGATGTGCAGGACATTTACAAGCGCACGGGCAACTGCATGGTGGCGGTGTCCGAGGGCATTCACTACGCCGGCGGCGCGTTCGTCTCCGAGGCCGACGTGTCGGCCACCGACGGCTTTGGCCACGCCCAGCTGGGGGGCCTGGCCGTCCGCCTGGCTGAGCGGTGCAAGCAGGTCACCGGGGCCAAGGTGCGGGGCATCGAGCTCTCCCTGCTCCAGCGGTGCGGATCCCACCTGGCCTCCCTGACCGACATTGAGGAGGCCAAAATGGCCGGACGGGTGGCCGTGGAGCAGGCGGTGGCCGGCGTGAGCGATAAAATGGTGGCCTTCTCCTGCACCCGGGATGGCGGACAGTACGACTGCCAGCCGGTGCTCATCGACCTGACCGACGTGGCCAATGTGGAGAAAAAGGTTCCCCTGGAGTGGATCAACGCCGCAGGCAACGGGGTGGAGCAGCCCTTTATCGACTATGTGCTGCCCCTAATCCAGGGC
>JAJPXI010000075.1 GCA_021205585.1 Oscillospiraceae bacterium | reverse complement strand
TGCCACTGGCATATTTTCTTAACGCTGCAGCGCTGTGGTTTCAAACTTTTGCAACTGGAGCGTGAAGCAAATGTGCCGGGGGCACATTTGTAGCGTAAGCTGGACAGCTATGCTGTCCAGGTGACGGTTTCAGCGTTGCTCTTGTGCAAAATCATTGCCAGCCGCCGCAGGCGCATTTAATCAGCACTTCCTTAGTATCATTTTCGCCGACAGAACAGGCTTTCGGCACATACTTTGCGTCCATTTGCCACTTCTTCCCCAACAATACCGGCGTGTTGTAATGGCTGAGATGTTTTGACTTTCCCTTTGCCGATTTCACCTGCTCCCGATAACCAGGCCGCACAAACACCCTGTATCATGACCCCGGGTGGCGGCGATGCCCCCGGTCAGGCAGCTTCCCGTACATCTCGCATACGGAAATGTGAGGATTTCGATGGCGAAAATCCTGTATCCACTTCAATTCTTCTCCCGTATGCGCGTTTGGATGCGGTGTGTGCGGCCGGTGGGATTTCGCGGGCCTGTGAAATCGGGTCTATACTTTTTCGTCAAATGTGCTATAATAACCAAAGACACGATTTGAACGCTGCAACAGGCCCGCCGCTTTTGGCGGCGGACGGCCTGCGGGTTTGTGCCCGGCGGACATACGCCCGGAAAGGAGTTTTATTTTGAAGGTCATACAAAAGGAATTGATGCCCCAGGTGACGCTGACGGCGGTGTGCACCGATAAATTCAAAAGCAGCCGCCTGTCCCTGACCCTGATGGCCCCCATGGAGCGGGAGACCGTAACGGCCAACGCCCTGCTGCCCTCGGTGCTGCGCCGGGGCTGCCGGCAGTACCCGGACAACCAGGCCCTGGCCGCCGCCCTGGACGAGCTGTACGGCGGGGAACTGGAGGCCAGCGTGCGCCAGCAGGGGGAAACCCAGTGCGTGGGGCTGACCGGCAGCTTTCTGGACGACAGCTATTCCCTGGACGGCAGCCCGATTTTGGAGCCGGCCGCCCGGCTGCTGGGCCAGCTGCTGCTGGAGCCGGCGCTGGAGAACGGCGCGTTCCGGCGGGACTATGTGCGCGGCGAGGGGAAAAACCTGGCCGACTGCATCCAGGCCCAGGTCAACGAAAAGCGGCAGTACGCCCTGCTGCGCCTGAAGGAGCAGATGTGCCGGGGGGAGCCATACGGCCTGAATAAGCTGGGCTTCGCCGACGAGGCCCTGTCCATCTCCCCGGAGCGGCTGTGGGAGCGCTGCCAACAGCTGCTCTCCACCGCCCCCATCGCCCTGTACTACTGCGGCTCGGCCCCGGCGGAGCGGGTGGAGCAGGCCCTGGGGGAGGCCCTGTCCGGCCTGCCTGAGCGCAAAAACATTCAATCCGTATCCCTGCCCGCCGCCGTCGCCCCCGCCCAGCAGCCCCGCTTTTTTGAGGACGCCATGGACGTGACCCAGGGCAAGCTGGTTCTGGGCTGGCGCACCGGGGGAATCAACCTCCGCTCGGAGCAGTTCCCTGCCCTGCAGGTGTTCAACGCCCTTTACGGCGGCACCAGCACCTCCAAGCTGTTTATGAACGTGCGGGAGCGGCTGAGTTTGTGCTACTACGCCAGCTCCGCCCTGGACAGCCTGAAGGGCCTGATGCTGGTCAGCTCCGGCATCGAGTTTGACAAGGCCGAGCAGGCGCGGGAGGAGATTTTGGCCCAGTTCCGCGCCTGCGTCCGGGGAGAGTTCACCGAACAGGAGCTCCAGGCCGCCCGCAGCGCGGTGGTCAGCAGCCTGAAAGCCTCCCTGGACAGCCAGGGGCTGCTGGAGCAGTATTGGCAGAGCCAGGCCGCCGCCGGACTGTGCTGTGGGCCGGAGGAACTGGCCCGGTCGGTGGAGCAGGTCACCGCCGAGCAGGTGGCCGACGCGGCGGGGAAGCTGCAGCTGGACGCCGTGTACTTTTTGAAAGGGAAGGAGGGGTAAGCCGTGGAACGACTGGACTATCCCCGCGTGGGAGAGCGGCTTTTCCACACGGTGCTGGACAACGGCCTGCACATCTATGTGGATCAGAAGCCGGAGTTTGGAAAGTATTTTGCCTTTTTCGCCACCAACTACGGGGGCATGGACGTGCGCTTTCAACTGGACGGCCAGTGGCGCGACACCCCGGAGGGCGTGGCCCACTACCTGGAGCACAAGATGTTCGACACCGAGGACGGCAACGCCCTCCAGACCCTGGCCGCCAACGGCTGCGACCCCAACGCCTTTACCAGCACCGCCATCACCGGCTACCACATCCAGTGTACCGACCATTTTATGGAGAACCTGAAGATTTTGCTCTCCTTCGTCTCGGTGCCCTGGTTTACCCAGGAGAGCGTGGACAAGGAGCAGGGCATCATCGGCCAGGAGATTCGCATGGTGGAGGACTCCCCGGACTGGCGGCTGTATATGGATCTGCTGGGCTGCCTGTACCAGAACCATCGGGTGAAAACCTCGGTTATCGGCACCCAGGAGTCCATCGCCCAGATTACCCCCGAAACCCTGTACGCCTGCCACCGGGCCTTTTACGACCCGTCCAACATGGCGCTGTGCGTGGCCGGTCCTGTGGATCCGGAGCAGGTGGCGGCGGCGGCGAAAGAAATTCTGCCCGCCGGCCTGCGCCCGGACATCCGGCGCGACCACGGCGGGGAGGAGCCGACCCAGGCCGCCCGCGGCGAGAGCCGGAGGGAGATGGAGGTCTCCACCCCCCTGTTCCTGCTGGGCTTCAAGGCCGACCCACCTCCGGAGGACGGGGCGGGCAAGCTGCGCCAGTCCCTGGCGGCGGAGCTGGCCGGGGAGGCGCTGCTGGGCCCCTCCAGCCCCCTGTACAGCCGCCTGTACGAGCAGGGGCTGATTAACAAGAGCTTCTCCTGCGGCTATGAGGACTACCCCGGCTGCGCCTTTCTGTACGCCGACGGGGAGAGCGAGGATCCCCAAGCCGTCCGCCGTGCCGTTTTGGAGGAGGCCGCCCGCCTGGGCCGGGAGGGCATCGACGCCGGACTGTTCGCCCGGCTGAAAAAGGCCCTTTACGGCAGCCGGGTGCGGCAGCTGAACTCCCTGGAGCACATCTGCGTGGAGCTGGCCCAGGCCCATTTTGACGGCGTGGAGCTGTTCTCCTTCCCCCAGGTCTACGAGGAAATCTCTAGGGAGGACGTGGAACGGCTCCTGGCCCGCTGGTGCGTCCGAGAGCGGGCCGCCCTGTCCGTGGTGGCCCCCAAAACGGCATGAGCAAGGTCATCACTTTCCCCGGCCTGGGCCTGGAGTTCACCGTCAACCCCGTGCTGCTGTCCATCACCGACAGCTTCGGCGTCCACTGGTACGGGGCCATCATCGCCGCAGGCTTCCTGCTGGCCGTGCTGTGGTGCTGCCGCCAGTGCCGGCACTTCGGCATCCGGCAGGAGCATCTGGTGGATATGCTCTATTTCGCCCTGCCCATCGGCATCATCGGGGCGCGGCTGTATTATGTGGCCTTCGAGTTCCGCTCCACCTACTATGTGAAGGGGGATCCCCTGGCCACCCTGGTGAAAATCGTGCGCGTCTGGGACGGGGGGCTGGCCATCTACGGGGGCATCCTGTTCGCCGTGCTGACCGCCATTGTGTACTGCCGGGTGCGCAAGCTGCCCTTTTTCGCCATCGCCGACATCAGCGCCATGGGGTTGCTCATCGGCCAGTGCGTCGGGCGGTGGGGGAATTTTGTCAATGTGGAGGCCTTTGGCAGCGTGACCGACGTGGCCTGGCGCATGGCCGGGCCCAACGTGGCCTCCTACCTGCTGAACACCGGCCAGGTGGACGCCGACACCGCCCAGGCCATTATAGACGGCACCCTGGGCGTCCATCCCACCTTCTTCTACGAGTCCATGTGGAACCTTTTGGGGTTCCTGCTCATCGCCCTGGTCCTGCGCCCCAGGCGGCGCTTCGACGGGCAGATGTTTTTCTGCTACATCGCCTGGTACGGCCTGGGCCGCTTCTGGATCGAGGGGCTGCGCACCGACAGCCTGTACATCCCCGGCACCGCCCTGCGGGTGTCCCAGCTGCTGGCCCTGCTCTCCGCCCTGGCGGCGCTGGGGTGGCTGGCCTATCTGTACCTGGTAAAAAAACCGGGGCCGGAGCTGCTCTACGTCAACCGCGTCCGGCAGTCGGAGCCCAACCCGGAGGATACGGGGGAGGAACCCCGCGATATAGGGAAGGACTGATTAAATCGGCAAGAGCGGATGGCGAGAAATTTTGCGACAA
>JAJPXI010000049.1 GCA_021205585.1 Oscillospiraceae bacterium | reverse complement strand
TATGCTGTCCAGGTGACGGTTTCAGTGTTGCTCTTGTGCAAAATCATTGCAAGGCGCCGCAGTCCGCTCTGTGCGGTGTTGCCTTATGGGTCGGCCTCCACGATCGTCACGTCGGAGACCGAAAGGCCCGTCTCCTCCACCACGATGTCTGAAATGCGGGCGGTGTCCACGTCGGTCAGACCGCCCTCCACCGAGGCCACCACCACGGTGATGCTCTCGTCCCCGATGAAACAGATGCAGTCCTGGTAGCCTTTGGCCGTAATCAGGTTTTCAATCTGGGCCTCCAGCAGGGTGCTGGCGGCCATGGCCTGGATGGAGGCGTTGGCCGCGTCGATCATGGTCTGGTCGGCGGCCTCGTCGGCGGCGGCGTCCTGGAGCAGGGACAGGGCAGAATCCCTGGCCTGCTGGCGGTTGAGCCGGGCGGAGGAGAAGTAGCCGGTTTCCGTGCTCTCCCCGTCCTCCGTATCCTCCGAATCCTCCGCGCTCTCCCCGCCGCCGCTGTCCTGGGCGTCGCCCCCGTCCTCATCGTCCTCGCCACTGACCAGCGTAGCCTCCCCCAGCAGCTTGCTCTCCGAGGCCTCGGTTCCCGCCTCCACCTCCTGGCCGTAGGACCAGTTCAGGTAAACGGCGGCGCACACAAAAAGCACGATGACCGCTACCACAATGTTGCGTTTCCAGAGCTTCATATTGGTCTCCTCACTTTCCTTCACATACGGATATTTTGTCCGCGCCAAGCCCGGTCAGGGCGGCCACCGCCTCGGTCAGCTTCAGGCAGACCGCCGGGTTCGCCGCCCCGGAGGCCACCACCAGCGCCCCCTGAAAGGTGGGGTAAATCTGCCCGACAAGCACCACCTCCTGCTGGCTGGAGCCGCTGGAGATGACGACGGTTTCAAGCTCCTGGCTGACCTCGCCGTCGCTGCGCTGGCTGGTCTCGTTCTGCGCCAGGATACGCTGCACGCCGTTTTCCACCGTCAGCATCACCGTCACCTCTCCCGCCCCCTCCACCTGGGACAAAACAGCGGACAGCTTTTCCTCCAGGGCCTCCACGGAAAAATCCTCCTCCTCCCCGGCCACAGCCTGCTCCTGTTCCTCCGTCTCGGAAGTGGGCAGCAGCAGCAAAATCAGCCCGGCCACGGCCACCAGGAGGACGTATTTGAAGCGGCCCAGCTTTTTCAAAAGGCCCCTTCCCTGCTCCAGCATCCGCCCTTTCACTGCTCCGATGCCTCCTCATATCGCTGCCCCTCCGCCGGGATGGCCAAGTCCCCCTCGATGAGCTGCTGGAGCCGCTCCCGCTGCTCCTGGGTCAGGCTTCCCTGGATGACGGCTTGGGCCGGATAGGGCGTCCCGTCCTCGGAAATCAGGCAGGTCACCTGGACGGTGCAGTCTACGCCAAGCTCCGCCGCCTTGTCCTGAATATATGCGCCCGCCTGTTCTTCCATGATTATTTTTATCAGCTGGGTGTTCTCACTCTCCAGGGCCTGGCTGTACCCCGCGTTTTCCATCCGGTAACTGGCCCAGGCCTCGGAAATCGAGGCGTAGTCCAGCCCGACCAATGGCTGTAAAGCTGTTATCATTAACACCAATCCTCCAATCATCCGTCCTATTTTCTTGACCGCCCCCTCTGGAATCAGGCAGTCGGCCAGGGTGACGGCCATGGCGGCGGCGCACATCCCCAGCAGCCACTCCCGCAGGGCGCTCATGCCCCCGCCACCGTCACCGCCGCCACCATGGACACCAGCAGCAGCAGCGCACAGGACCCCACCATGCCCAGCACCAGGGCAAAGGCTTTGCCAATGCTGTCGATTAGCCCGGCTATCCGGGGCGGGGCCACGGCGGCGGCCAGGGCCGCCGTCAGCTTATAGATCAGGTAATAGGCCCCCAGGCGCACAAAGGGGAGCACGCTCATGCTCAGCACCGCCAGCATTCCGAACACCCCGATGGAGTTTTTCAAAATGCCCGCCCCGGCCAGTACGGTTCCGGCGGCGTCAGACAAAATACCGCCCACCACCGGCACGGCGGTGGACACGGCGAACTTGGCTGCTTTCAGCGTCGCCGCGTCGGTGGCCCCGGCGATGACGCCGCTGATGGTCAGATAGGCCACAAAGGCCAGCAGCAGGGCGGTCAGCACGCTGACCGTCACCCACCGCAGGGCGGCGGCGACGCGGTTCAGGCCCTCGTTTCCCAGGGCGGCATAGGCGGTGGACAGGGCGATGAAAGCGTACACCAGGGGCAGCAGAAGCCGGCGGATTGCGCCGGTCAGCAAGTCGGAAAAAAGCACGGAGGCCAGCTGCCGGGCGGCGGCGGCACCTGGCGCTCCGGCGGCTGCGGTGGCCGCCGCCGCCGTGGACAGCAGGGCATCCCCAAACACCTCCATTTCCTCAATCACCTGACTGCCCAGGCTGATTAAGGCGGCGCTGTCGGCCGCCGCTACGGAGGCCACGGCCAGAGCCGCCCCCGCCTGGGCCGCCTGGACGCCCTTTCCGCCCCATATGGCCGCCCCGTCGGCCAGGCCGGAGAGCAGCACGATGGCCAGCAGCAGCAGGGCGCTGCGCAGGGCCTTCCCCACCACGCCCTGGACGGACTGGAGGCCGGTGTCCAAAACATCCTGCAGCCCCCCGTCCAAATCCGCCCCCTGGCTCCAGTCGACGCTGAACCCGTACGCCCCCGCCGCCGGAACCCGCGCGGCCAGCGCCAGGGGGGGAGTCGGGGCCTGCAAAATCTCGTCGGAATCCATCGCCCAGACCCGGCCCGTCATAAGTACAGCCAACGCAATGAAAAGCAAGGAAAAACGCTTTACATTAGCTGCTCCACCATGGACAGCACGCTTTCCATCAGGGGTAGGCACAGCAGCAGGGCCGCGCAGGCCCCCGCCGTCTCCACAAAGGCGGCGATGGCATTTTCCTTGGCGTCCCGGCACACCTCCGCCGTCAGACGGGTCAAAATGCCCACGCCCACGGTTTTGACCATCGGCTTCAAGACAGCCGGGGAAAGCCCCGCCGTGTCGGCCAGGGTCTGCATCATTTCGGTGATTCCGGTCAGGGCGGTGACGGAGTAGGCCAGGATGACCGCTCCCGCCGTCAGTGCGAGGATCAGCCCCAGCTCCGGCGCGTGCCGCCGGACAACCACGGCACACAGGGCCGCCGTCACCGCCAGGGCAGCGATTTTCCCTATATTCTCCATATCTCATAGTCCAAACAGGTCCTTGACCAAAGTGAACAGGTTGGAAATTTCCTGCACCACCATCATCAGCACCACCACCAGGCCGGCCAGGGTGGTCATCATGGCCTGCTCGTCCCGCCCGGAGCGGGTCAGCACCTGGTTGAGCACCGAGACAAGAATGCCGATGGCGGCGATTTTGAAAATCAGGTCTACATCCATTTGCCCGTCTCCTTACGCTTCCTTTGTACATATCATATCAGCACGATTACCAGCAGGGCCCCGGCGGCCAGGCTCAGCGTGCCGTACACCTTCCCCTTTCCCCGCCGCTCCTCCTGCGCCTGAGCCCTGGCCTGGAACAGCCGCTCCACGGCCAGGGCCAGAGCTTTTTTCTGCTCCTCCCAGCCGTACCGCCCCAGTACGGCCCCTAAATCCAAAAGGATTTGAACGTCCTCCCGGTTCAGCGCCGTCAGGCGCTCCTTCGCGGCGCGTTCCCACAGGGGGAGCAGCGGCCCCTCCTGCCTGTCCAGCCCCCGGGCGCATTCGCGCAGGAAGCCGGACGCCGGTTCCGCGGAGCCCTCGGCGGCTCCCAGCAGCCACTCCCCCATGGGCGGCAGGCGGAAGTCCAACTCCCGCTCCATCTGCGCCAGCGCCCCCGCCAGGGCTTCCAGGGTCTTTTCCCGCTGCTTCAGCCGCCCCATCAGAGCGCGTCCCACACCGGCGCTCCCCAGCAACAGCAGCGCGGCACCGGCCAGCTTCAGCATGGCAGCCTCTCCAGCCGCCACCGGCGCTGCCCGTCCCGCCGCTCAAGCAGCAAAAGGGCCTGGAAAAAGCGCCCCTCCAGCAAGCGCCGGTACAGGGGACGGCGGGCCAAGTCCTCCGCCGATTTTCCGTGGGCGGTGGCCAGCAGGGTCACGCCGCAGCCCGCCGCCGTCTCCAGCGCGCGGACGTCCTGGGGGGCGGTAATCTCGTCCACCGCCAGCACCTGGGGATTCATGCTCCGCAGCAGGAGTATCAGCCCCTCCGCCTTGCCGCAGCCGTCCATCACGTCGGTGTGAGTTCCCAGGTCCATCTGGGGCGTCCCGTCCAGCAG
>JAJPXI010000126.1 GCA_021205585.1 Oscillospiraceae bacterium | reverse complement strand
CACCTTCGTCATTCTTCGTGATTTTTATCTTCTCAGCCAGACCGTATTGTCCACGATGAGCTTCGTCTGCCATAACCACAATGTTGCGTCTGTCAGACAGAGAATCGTGTGACTCCTCGAACTTCTGCATGGTGGTAAAAATGATGCCGTTTGCCTGACGACCGGCAAGCAGAGACTTCAAATGCTCCCGACTCTCGGCGTGCATCGGTTCCTGGCGTAGGAACGACTTACACTTCGCAAACTGACCATAGAGCTGGTCATCAAGATCGTTCCTGTCCGTGAGGACTACGATGGTGGGGCTATCGAGCGCCTCCTGCAAAAGATGAGCATAGAACACCATAGACAGCGACTTTCCGCTGCCTTGTGTATGCCAGAACACACCGCCCTTGCCATCCGTGACAGTGGCGTGTTTGGTAGATTCAATTGCTTTTTTCACAGCAAAATACTGATGGTACCCCGCCAGTATTTTTACCTGATTCAACCCCTCATTAGAGAAGCAGATGAAGTTTTTTATAATATCCAGCAGCCGCGCCTTTGTGAACATTCCCTCAAAGAACGTGACAAACTGTGCATACTGCGTATTCTCATAGCTGCCGTCTTTCGTTTTCCACTCCATAAAGCGGTCTTCGCCGGACGTGATGGTTCCGGCTTTGCTTGTCCCCATGTCGCTCATGACGCAAATTGCGTTATAAATAAACATGGATGGGATTTCCTGCATATAGTTTCGAAGCTGGAGATAAGCCTCGCTTGCATCCGTTTCCTCTCTGGATGGAGACTTCAATTCCACAATGACCACAGGCAGGCCGTTCAAAAACAGAATCACGTCAGGACGCTTGTTGCTGTTCTCAACGAACGTCCACTGGTTGGCAACGATAAAGGAGTTATTGTCAGGATTATTATAGTCAACAAGATAGGCGATAGAGGAGCGTTCTTCGCCTTTCACAAAATACCGCACGGGGATGCCGTTCTGGAGATAATCCATGAACAGCTCGTTTTTCTGTACAAGCTCACCATTTTCAAAATTGCGCAGCTTATACAGAGCATCTGCGATGGCATCCTCTGGCAAGGAAGGGTTCAAGTCTGCGATGCAGCTCTCCAGCACTTCATCATATAAAGGACTTCGGAAATCCCGATCAATATCTGGACCATACACATAGGTATAGCCCATACCCTCCAGTAATTCTATTACGGATTTTTCATAATCCGTTTCCCTAAACGCCACTATTTCTGCACCTCCGTTCTGTTCTTACTCAGAAGCAAGCTCCGCATATATCATCATGCAGTTTCTCACCTACAATTTCAGCAATTCTTTTTGCCGTAACATCTCCTGTCTTTGCGGGGACCTCTTTGATTCCATAACCATAAACGTCGGGACATCCATTTTTACTAAATCTAATAGACTTATACATTCTATTTGTCAAGAGGTGGTACCCTGTACTAAATTTATGCTGTTCTGATTCATCGGCACTAATATACTTTAATGATGAAGTAAACGCGCCTGCGCAAATGTCAGCTACCTGCAAACCACAGCATTGATCCGAGTACTCAATAAACAATCCTCTGTTGATATGGCTATAATCTGTATAATTATCGCCTGTTGTAGCTAAACTATACATTGCTTTTTTTAATGACTTATTTTCACTGCCCATATCGTCCGCCATAACAAAAACGTAGCCATTTTTGATCGCGGCATCATACTCTGCTCTCTGAAATGCATTCTGTAAATGCATCTTGATCAGGTTTTCCTTGCTGACGCGCCCAACGGCTTTGTTATCGGTTAATGTAAAATACAGCTCTGACGTAGCCAGTTTCTCCAGACACGAAAGAATTCTGTCAAAATAACGAAATAGCTCTTTTGCACCGAGTTCCCCTGGAACCAGGTTCTTTCGCCCTTTTAACGCCTTTCCAAAATGTGACCACTTGATTTCGGTCTGGATGGGAATACCAATTTCATTTTTTGCGCGATTCATCTCTTCCTCTAGCGTCAAGTAATCATCCAATGCTATAATCAAATTTGCTCTCACATAAAAAGGATGTGCGCTCAATGACCTTTTGGAACGTTCTGCAGTATAAGTTCCACATTCGTCTGTAAATAACAAGAAAACATTCTTATCCAAATTAACTCTCCCTCAACATAAGCTAAGAAGTGATTTACTCGATAATACTCTGTGAATTGCTTCTCCTTAGAATAAGTAGATATTATGTGGTTAGCCTCACAATAGGTTCTAAACAAGAATTTAGCGGCCTAGATGCTAAGGTTGGAGACATCCAGTTCGCCAGACATAAGTTTGGGCAATAAGGAGTCTCTAAGTGCAGCCAGTGAAATATTTTCATGCTGATTTGCCAAAATCAATTCAAACAGCGGAGATACTGTTATATCAAACTCGCTCATTGCCGAAACTGAGGGTATAAGAACCTTCATCTTACCGAATTGAGCCTTATTAAGATTTACTATCGTGCTGCCGCTTTGTCCAAGTCGGTTGATTGTCTCTGACATTGTTTGCATTAACAAATAAATGTAATATGGTGAAAATCCAATTCTGGGGACTATGGAATTTATCTGCTGGTTTGTTTGACTCGGACAGGAAACAAGAACAACAAGTCCTGCTGTACCGATACAGCTGACCGCCACACTATTTACTGGTAAAGTCTTTCTGGGCTGGCTATCTTCACCGAGCTTCGATAATGAGCGTTCAGTTGTAACAGCGTATACACAATCGTGCATATCTGGTATTGTAATGAATGGTATGTAGTCGCCATAATATTCTTTTTTCTTGGTTGATGGCGTTTTGCCACAAATGATTTCCTGAGCCAGGTCATCTACAGTGCCTTGATACCAATCCGCCGGTTGAGTAAAGTTGAATGGTTCAAAATCAATAAACCATGACCTGAAAATTGCCTGCGTCTGCTGCTCTAAATTCTTGTTTATCTCATTATTCAGTTCGATTTTGTCGTCAACATCACTTAGCACAGAAACAACTTTCATCTGCTCCTCTAATGATGGTAAGACAACCTCAATCCCATTGAATGTCTCTCTTGTAATTGTGTCAAACACTGAACCATGTGTATTTTTTTGTAAAGCACCAACGTTATGCTTTACCAAATAATACAGGTACTCCGGGGCAACAATATCTTCCTTTGCACGAAGGCCATAGCAAGATTGATTAAATGCCATGGGAAAAGGAATCATTGCCATTTCTCCAACGGTTCCCCGCGCAGAGATAATGGTGTCATTACGTTTAAGCATCTTAGTAGAACTGTTTTCGAGTCCTGCTTGCGTAATAGTTTTCTCAGTTACATAAACATAACGGTAATCATTGTTAAAATCCTTAACTGAGAGCCAGGGGATATCACCATTCCAATATTCCTGCTTGCTCGTTTTAGGAGTTCCTCCGCCAATTATATCCATAATTTCTGAAAGCTTATATTTCATACCCAATCGCCCCCAGCTTCTTACGAATCTCATCCTCCAGCTCATGTGACTTTGCAAACATTTCGGAAAGTTCCGATGTGAGCCGGGTCATTTTTTCCTCGAATGGCTCGCCGTCGTCCTCCTGTTCCTCAATGCCAACATAGCGTCCGGGCGTCAGAATATAATCCTGCTTTGCAATATCCTGCGTAGTCGCTACTGCACAGAAACCCTTTACATCCTCCAAGGTTCCGTTCTGGAAAGCCGTGAATGTATCGGCGATTTTTGCTATATCCTCATCGGTAAAGTCACGGTGCTTTCTGTCTACCATATAGCCCATTTTACGAGCATCAATAAACAGCGTCTTTCCTTTCTGCTTTTTGCCTTTGGTGATAAACCAAAGCGTTACAGGAATCGTGACACTATAGAATAGCTGAGTCGGCATTGCAACGATGCCTTCTACTAAGTCATCTTCAATAATATTCTTTCTGATTTCACCTTCGCCGGAGGACTGCGTGGACAGTGCGCCATTGGCAAGCACCAGACCGAGCTTTCCATTCGGTGCGAGGTGGTGAATCATGTGCTGAATCCATGCGTAGTTGGCATTTCCGGCAGGAGGAGTTCCATATTTCCAGCGCTTATCCTCCTTCAGTTTATCCTGTCCCCAGTTGGAGAGGTTGAAAGGTGGATTTGCCATGATGAAATCTGCCTTCAGAGTAGGATGCAGGTCATTAAAAAAGGTGTCCGCCTGATACGGTCCGAGGTCTGCATCAATGCCTCGAATAGCCATATTCATTTTTGCCATCTTCCATGTGTCTGCATTGGACTCCTGACCATATACAGAAACAACACCACGATTGTTGCTGTGCGCCTGTACGAAACGGGCGCTCTGTACGAACATACCCCCAGAACCGCAGCAGGGGTC
>JAJPXI010000038.1 GCA_021205585.1 Oscillospiraceae bacterium | reverse complement strand
CCTTTTATGATACACAGCTTTGGCGGAAAAGTCAAGTTGCATTTCCCCGGCGGTTGTGGTATAGTATACGGGATAACCAAACCGAAGGAGGACGGCGCTTTGAGCCTTGCGGATCAGATTTTTATAGACAACTGCCGTGAAATTTTGACCTGCGGTGTCTGGGATACGGATCTGTCCGTGCGCCCCCGCTGGGAGGACGGCGCGCCGGCCCACACGGTGAAGCGCTTCGGCCTGGTCAACCGGTACGATTTGCGCCGGGAATTCCCCGTGCTGACCCTGCGGCGGCAGTTTTTCAAAAGCGCGTTGGACGAGCTGTTGTGGATCTGGCAGAAAAAGTCCAACGACGTGCGCCAGCTCTCCACCCACATCTGGGACGCCTGGGCCGATGAAAACGGCTCCATCGGCAAAGCCTACGGCTATCAGCTGGGCGTGAAACACCGCTACCCGGAGGGGGAATTCGACCAGGTGGATCGGGTGCTCTACGACTTGAAGCACAACCCCGCCTCCCGGCGCATTCTGACCAACCTGTACAACCACCAGGACCTGCACGAAATGGCTCTGTACCCCTGCGCCTACTCCATGACCTTCAACGTGTCCGGCCACACCCTGAACGCCATCCTGAACCAGCGCTCCCAGGATATGCTGACGGCCAACGGCTGGAACGTGATGCAGTACGCCGCCCTGGTTCATATGCTGGCCCAGGTGTCGAACCTGGAGGCGGGGGAGCTGGTTCACGTCATCGCCGACGCCCATATTTACGACCGGCACGTCCCCATCGTGGAGCGCCTGCTCCAGCGGGAGCCCCTGCCCGCCCCCACGCTGTGGATCGACCCGGACGTCCACGATTTTTATCAGTTTACCAAAGACAGCCTGCGCCTGGAGGGGTATCAGGGCCATCCCCTGGAGGAGCAGATTCCCGTGGCCATATAAGAGGAGGCGCCCCAGCATGAATCTCATCGTCGCGGCAGACCAGAACTGGGCCATCGGAAAGGGCGGGGATCAGCTGGCCTACATCAAGGAGGACTTGAAGCGCTTCCAGGCGCTGACCCTTGGGAAAGCGGTCATCCTGGGCCGCAAGACCCTGGCCACCTTCCCCGGCGGCAAACCCCTGAAGGGGCGGGTCAACCTGATTTTGTCCCAAAACCCGGAGTTCCAGGCGGAGGGCGCGCAGGTGTTCCCCAATCTGGAAGCTCTGCTGGCCCAGGCCCCGGAGGACGCCTTTGTGGTGGGCGGCGCCAGCGTCTACCAGCAACTTTTGGATCGCTGCCAGACCGCCTACGTCACCCAGATTTACAGCGCCTTCCCCGCCGACAGCTGGTTCCCCAACCTGGACCGGCACCCCGGCTGGGAGCTGGTGGAGGAGCAGGGGCCCTTCACCGATACCGGCGGGCTGCGTTTTTCCTACCGAACCTATCGGGCAAAATATTAAGATACCACCGCAGGCTGTCCGTGCTGCCCGTGTCCCGTAAAATACGGACGGTCAGAACGGTGTCCAGCGCCACCGCCGCCGCCGTCAGCAGCGTCCAGCCCCAGGGGATTGCCTCCAGCAGGGGCGCCAGGCGGGGGTGCAGCCAATTTTTCAGCCCCAGGGCCAGCAGCCCCCAGGCCAGGGAAAAGGGCAGGCAAACCCGCCCGTTCACATTCCCCGGCAGCCGGGAATAGTCCCAAAAGCGCACGCGGAGCAGTTTTTCATAGAGGAAATCCACCAGATACTCCACCGCCGTGGCCGCCAGCGCCCCCCACAAAAACAGCTTCAGGGGCCTGTCACTGAACAGCGCGGGCAGATGGAGAATGGCCGCCGCCCCCAGGCCGTACACCGGGCACAGGGGCAGCAGCAGCATACACTTCCGGTCCCGCTTTTTGGCCCCGGTGGCCCTGGCAAAGGCCACCTCCAGCGCAAACCCCAAAAAGCTGTAGAGCACCAGCTGCCAAAACAGATCCTTCATTCCCATCCTCCCTTTTCCGGGCCGCAGCCCGCACACGGGATTTAGGATGGCATAATCCGGCGGCTTTCATACTTCCATACTTTGGCGGCAAATCTGGTGGGACGCGGTTTGCCCTGAGAATCGGAGGCAGTTTATGCGGCACTTAATCGACTTTGGAGATATGACCAGGCAGGAGTGGGACGAGCTGTACCGCCGGTGCAGCGCCATCATCGACAACCCCGGGGCCTATATCGACGCCTGCCGCGGCAAGGTGTCCTGCAATCTGTTTTACGAGCCCTCCACCCGCACCAATTTCTCCTTCCAGACCGCCATGCTCCGGCTGGGGGGTAGCGTATTCGGCTTTGCCGACCCCAACTCCTCCTCCATCGCCAAGGGGGAAACCTTAAAGGACACCATTAAAATGGTTTCCAGCTATGCCGACGTGGTGGTCATGCGCAACCCCAGGGAGGGAGCGGCCAAGGCGGCCTCCCTGTACTCCAACGTGCCGGTGGTCAACGCCGGGGACGGGGGCCACATGCACCCCACCCAGACCATGGCCGACCTGACCACCATCACCCGCCTGCGGGGGGGCGTGGACGGCCTGTCCATCGGCCTGTGCGGCGATTTGAAAAACGGGCGCACCGTCCACTCCCTCATCAAGGCCCTGGAGAAGTTCCACGGCCTGAAATTTTACCTGATTTCCCCCCGGGAGCTGGCCCTGCCGGAGTATATGCGCGCATTTATGAAGGAGCGGGGGATGTGGAATGTGGAGGTCACCGGGCTGGAGGCCGTTATCCCCCAGCTGGACGTGCTGTACATGACCCGCGTCCAGCGGGAGCGGTTTGTAGACCCCCTGGAGTACAAGCGCAACAAGGGGATCTACATCCTCAACCGCCGCAAGCTTGCCCAGGCCCGGAAGGATCTGCTCATCCTCCACCCCCTGCCCCGGGTGGACGAGATTGACATCGACGTGGACGACGACCCCAGGGCGGTCTACTTCGACCAGGCCCGCTACGGGATGTACGCCCGCATGGCCCTGCTGATGGACCTGGCCAACCAGCCCCGGCTGCCCCAGCAGCCGGTGGAAATCGGCGTCAGGCCGCTGTGCCGCAACCCCAACTGCATCACCCAGACGGAGCATTACCTGCCCCCCCTCATCAAGCAGAACGGCGGCGTGGACTGCTGTGCCTTCTGCGACCGGGCGCTGTAAAAGTCGGTGCTTTTCGACGCAACGGCGAAAAAATGATGTTATAATAAGCAATAAGCGCAAGAAAACCGCAAACCGGAGAGGAGGAAGCCATGGAGCGCGTACCAAAGCTGGCGGTTATCATACCGGCGTATAACGACGAGGCAGTCATCGCCCGCACCCTGAACAGCGTCGCCGCCCAGAGCTTCCGGGACATGGAGGTCATCGTGGTCAACGACGGCTCCACAGACCGCACGGCCAGCATCATCGAAACCTTAGCCCGGGAGGATCCGCGCATCCGCCTGGTGAATACGGAAAACGGCGGCCCTGCCCTGGCCCGGAACCGGGGGCTGGACTGCGTGACGCCGGGGGTGGAGTGGCTCACCTTTGTGGACTCCGACGACGAGCTGGCCCCCAATGCCCTGGAGCGGCTGCTGGAGGGGGCGGGGCCGGAAGCCGACCTGGTTCTGTGCGGCTTCACCATTTTCAACCCCGACGGCACCACCAACGACTATTTTGAACAGGAAAAGCGCCTGTCCCGGCGGCAGCTGGGCAGGGAACTGGTCAACCTGTACAAGGCCAACCTGCTCAACCAGGTGTGGGCCAAGCTGTTCCGGGCGGAGCTTATCGTCCGGCAGGGTCTGCGCTTCCAGGATCTGCGCTGGGGGGAGGACCGGCTGTTTATCTACGACTGCCTGGCCTGCGCCCAAACCGTGGCCGTGCTGCCAGACTGCCTGTACCGCTATATTATGCACCCGGGGGAGAGTCTGACCACCCGGTATTACGACAAAAAACTGGAAATCTGCTTCCGGGCCGGGGAGGGCATGGAGCAGCTGCGCCTCCAGCTGGGGGCCCCGGAGGACGGATGCTTTTCCTATATGTTCCTGAAAAACATCTGGTCCTGCATGGTCAACCTGTATGACCCCTCCTGCCCCCTGACCCGGCGGGAGAAGCGGGACTATATGCGCGCGCTCCTGGCCGACGGGCGCATTCAGGCCCACAGCCGCACGGCCTGCGGCGGCCCGGCGGTTCGGCTGCTGTGCCTGGCCCTGCGGACAAGGAGCGTCTCTTTGAACCTGGCCGCGGCCAAAATTATGACCCTGGTCAGCCGCCTGGCCCCCAAGCTGTTTTTGAAGTTAAAGCATAAAAAATAAGGGCGGCCGGGGCCGCCCTTATTTAAGGAAGGACTGATTAAATCGGCAAGAGCGGATGGCGAGAAATTTTGCGACA
>JAJPXI010000186.1 GCA_021205585.1 Oscillospiraceae bacterium | reverse complement strand
CTACCGAACCGACACCCGGCCAACATAGTTGTCCGGCTTACGCTAAAAATATGCCGCTGGCATATTTTCTTAACGCTGCAGCGCTGCGGTTTCAAACTTTTGCAACGCGCTTTTGGCGGAAAAGTTCCGCCAGCCGCCGCAGGCGCATTTAATCAGTGCTTCCTTAAATCGGCAAGAGCGGGTGGCAGAAGATTTTGGTTCAGGAAAAGGCGCAAAAGCGCAGGCATACTTGATGTATGTCAAGCTTTTGCAACGCATTCCTGGGCCGAAAGATTCTGCCAGACGCCGCAGGCGCATTTAATCAGCGTTTCCTTTACCCGCCCGCGGCCCGTCCCCGGCCGCCGCGAAAGAGGCGCGCGTACCCCTCCCGCTGCGCAGGTGTCTGTGCAATGATACCATAAAAGAAGGGAAAAGTAAAGCAATAATATAGGAAAATTGTTTCACTTCTTTTCCCATATTAAGGATTCTTCGCCCCCATTTTTCGGAGCGGCCCGGCTACTGCGAACGGCTTTCTGCCCTGCCGGGAAAGAATTTTGACAAGGGGGAAAAAATGCGGTAAAATATACAACTGTCCGGCCGGGCCGGACGAGGCTTGTGTTTTGCGGAAGGGGGTGCCGCCGTGAAGTCCTACGTGTCCTATGCGTGGCCTGTGCTGCTGGCAGCGGGGCTGGCTATTTTTTATATTTGCTACATCCACGCCATGCGGCCCCGCAGTGGGACGCTGGAGTGGATTTCCCGGCGGGAGGCCCTGGAGGGGAAAAAGCGTTTTTCCTTCACCGCGAAGCTGCACCCCATGGAGAAAAAGGACGCACTGCCCCTTCTGCTGCTGACCGCCGTTTACGCCGTCAGCGCCTTTTGGAGTCTGGGGGATTTGTCGGCCCCCCAGAGCTGGCTGGCGCTCCGGGACGGGGAGAGCGTCAGCTTTTCCACCAAAACCTCCGTCACCGTGGGCCGGGTGGAGTTTTACACCGGCCTGTGGACGGGCACCTACACCCTGGAAATTTCCGAGGACGGGGAGACCTGGATTGCCGTGGAGCTGGAGCAGGACTACGCCCACCTGTTTTACTGGCGGGAGGCGGAACTGCCGGAGGATGAGACGCTGACCGGGCGGTACTTCCGCCTGAGCGCCTCCACCTCCAAGGAGCAACTGGAGCTGGGGGAGCTGGCCCTGTTTGACGGGGACGGGAACCTGATTTCCGTCTCCTGCGGGGAGGACGCCGCCGCCCTGTTCGACGAGCAGGAGCTGGTGCCCGACGCCCCCAGCTGGACCAACAGCGCCTACTTCGACGAAATCTACCACGCCCGCACCGCCCTGGAAAACCTGCGGGGCATCGCCCCCTATGAAATTTCCCACCCGCCTTTGGGCAAACTGATTATCTCCCTGGGCATCCGGCTGTTCGGCATGACCCCCTTCGGCTGGCGGTTCATGGGCACCCTGGCGGGGGTGCTGATGGTGCCCCTGCTGTATGTGTTCTTAAAAAACCTGTTCGGCAAAACGGTGGTGGCCCTGTGCGGCACGGCCCTGTTCACCTTTGACTTTATGCACCTGGTTCAGACCCGCATCGCCACCATCGACTCCTACGGGGTGCTGTTCATTCTGGCCATGTTCTTCTTCCTGTACCGCTTTCTGGCCCTGCCCGCCGGAACGCCCTGGCACAGGTGCGCCCTGCCCCTGTTTTTGTCCGGGCTGATGTTCGGCCTGGGGGCGGCCAGCAAATGGATTGTCCTGTATGGCGGCGCGGGGCTGGCGGTGCTTTACTTTCTGGGGCTGTTTTGGAAATGCCGGGAGTGGCCCGCCCAGGGAGGCACCAGCCGCCGGGGATGGCTGGTGAAAACCCTGCTGTTCTCCGTACTGTGCTTTGTGGTGATTCCGGCCGGCATCTATCTGGCCTCCTATCTGCCCATCGCCTGCGCCAAGGACATCTCCGGCTGGAAGGAATTTTTGAAGATGGTCTGGGACAACCAGGTCTTTATGCTGACCTACCACATGGGGGTGGACACCCCCCACAGCTACTCCTCCCGCTGGTATCAATGGCTGCTGGATCTGCGACCCATCCTATACTACATGAAAAATGAAACCGGCTTCACCACCCGCTTCGCCTCTTGGAACAACCCGGTCATCTCCTGGGGCGGCCTGGCGGCTCTGGTGGTGGTGGCGGTGCAGACCGTCCGCCGCCGTTGTGGGAAGGGGCTGTTCCTGCTCATCGGCTGCCTGGCCCAGTTTGTGCCCTGGCTGTTCATCACCCGCATCACCTTCGCCTACCACTACTTCCCCACCATCCTGTTTTTGTCCATGGCCCTGGCCTATGTGTGCAACGATTTCATCGAGTCCGGGCGGCGGTGGAAGGGCCCGGTTTACGCCCTGACCGGCACCACCGCTGGGCTGTACGCCCTGTTCTACCCCGCCTTAGTGGGCATCCGGGTGCCCACCTGGTTCATGCATACCTTCATCAAGTGGTTCCCAAGCTGGCCGTTTTAGGGAAGGACTGATTAAATCGGCAAGAGCGGATGGCGAGAAATTTTGCGACAAAAGAAGGCGCAAAAGTGCAGGAATACTGGATGTATTTCAAACTTTTGCAACGCACTTTTGGCGAAAAAGTTCCGCCAGCCGCCGCAGACGTATTTAATCAGTGCTTCCTTAGACATTCGCAACATAAGGGAACCTCCAAAAACTATGTCTGCGGCATCTGACAAAATCTTTTCCCATCTGCTCTTGCCATAGTTATTAGAGGTTCCCATAAAAGGAGCTGATTTCCCTGCTGGCCGATTTACACATCCATTCCATCCTGTCCCCCGACGGGTACGCGCCCCTGGCGGATATGGCCCAGGCGGCGCTGGAGGCCGGGGTGGACGCCCTGACCGTCACCGACCACTTTGACCTGCTGACCCCCGACGGGAAGCGGGATCTGTCCTACCCTTGGGCCCCCGCCCTGGCCCAGTTCGCCGAAACCGCCCCCCGGTTCCGGGGCAAGCTGTCCCTGGGCCTGGGACTGGAGCTGGGCAGCGCCCCGGTCTGCCCGGAGCGCGCCCTGGCCGTGCTGGCCCAGGCCGGGGATGCGCTGGACCAGGTCATCGGCTCCCTGCACAACTTCCGGGAGGAGCACGGGGGCGGCGAATATTTTTACGCCCGGTTCGACACCCCGGCGGCCTGCCATGCCGCCCTGGAGGACTATTTTACCAGCATGGAGGAGCTGGTGGCCATGCCGGAGTGCTACGACGTGCTGGGCCACATCATCTATCCCCTGCGCTACTTTCACAGGGACGGGCAGCCCATGACCCTGAAGCCCTGCTGGGACCGGCTGGCCGCTATCCTGCGCGCGGTCATCGACACCGGGCGAAGCATCGAGGTCAACACCTGCCGGGGGGTCAACGTGGAGGACTGGCGGGACATCCTGCTTTTGTACAAGGATTTGGGGGGCAGCCTGGTCACCACCGGCTCCGACGCCCACCGGCCCGCCGACGTGGCCAAGGGCCTGAAGGCGGCCGGCGCCCTGCTGGAGCAGTGCGGCTTTGACCGGGTGGCCGTCTACCGCCGCCGGAAACCCACTTTATACGCAATTTCCTGATTTGACGGAGGGAACGCTATGATTGCCATTGCCTGCGACCACGGGGCCTTAACCCTGAAAAACCACCTGAAAGCCTATCTGGAGGGCAAGGGGTTCCCCTGCAGGGATTTCGGCACCTTCACCCCGGACAGCTGCGACTACCCCGATTTCGCCGTACCCGCCGCCCGCGCGGTGGCCGGGGGGGAGTGCGAGCGGGGCATCGTGCTGTGCACCACCGGCATTGGCGCGTCCATCGCCGCCAACAAGGTGCCCGGCGTGCGCTGCGCCCTGTGCCGCGAGCCCTGGAGCGCCGAGATGACCCGCCGCCACAACGACGCCAACGTGCTGGCCCTGGGCGCAGGTGCCACCGGGCCAAATCTGGCCGAGCGCATTGTGGACGTTTTTCTCTCCACCGAGTTCGAGGGGGGCCGCCACCAGCGCCGCATCGACAAAATTTCCGCCCTGGAAAAATAAGTCAGCGCTTTTTTCGTGTGTGTAAAAAGGGCACGTTGCAGACCAAAATCTGCAACGTGCCCTTTGCAGGACGATTACCGCACAAAATTGGTGTAAACCTTTCGCGCCGCATCCGGCGCGGGAACCGCGCTGTGGCTAAAGGCCAAAGACTTCATCAGCCACGCCATGTTGCGGCCCAATGTCTCTAAGGAAGCACTGATTAAATGCGCCTGCGGCGGCTGGCGGAACTTTTCCGCCAAAAGCGCGTTGCAAAAGTTTGAAACCGCAACGTAAAGCAAATGTGCCGGGGGCACATTTGTAGCGTAGGCCGGACAGCTATGCTG
>JAJPXI010000202.1 GCA_021205585.1 Oscillospiraceae bacterium | reverse complement strand
ATCCAGGCCGGGGCCGTTGTCCCAGACGGTCAAAACGACGGATCCGGCTTCGTCGTTCAGGCGCAGGCCCGCACGGCCTCCCCTGGGCGCGGCCTTGAGGGCGTTGGACAGCAGCTCCAGCAGCATGGTCTCCAGCAAAACCTCGTCCGCGCTGAGAAAGACCAGAACGTCGGGCAATTCCTCCGTCAATTCGATTTCCAGCCCCTCGATCAGCCCCTGGGCCATCTGGATTGTCCGTCGGCACAGGTCTGTCATGTCCACCGGCTGCCGGTTCAGCGCAATGGATTCCCGGCTGGCCAGGCGCTCATCCAGCTCCAGATGGCGGGCCAGCCGCAGCAGCGAAAAGGCGCTTTTGCGCACCGACGCCGCATTCAGGGCGGCGCTCTCGGAGGGGATGTCCTCCTTTTCCAGAAGGTGCAGGGCGGTCAATATCATCTGGGACTGCTCCCGCAGCAGGCCGGGCAGCGCATTGGGCCCGGCCTCCGGCGCCGCCGCCAGGGGCCGCAGAACCAGCAGGACGCCCTCCCCGGCGCGGGCGGCCGTCCCCTGGAACTGCCGCTGCCCGGCCATACACAGGGCCACGCCCCGATCCTCCGGCTCCAGGCGCAGGCCGGGGGGGACGGGACAGCCCGAATGCCACGCCGGCTCCAGGGCCAGCAGGGCATCGTTGCTGTATTGGATTAGGCCGCCGCTGAGATAGAGCACCGGCTCGGGAAAACCGTCGAACAATTTCAGTTCCAGGCCGCCCGCCTCCTTTCCAACGTAAGATTCTACAATATTATACACAATTACGGGGGATTCGACAAGAGCGGAAAATTTCAAAAATCAGAAAATTTACCCTTCCATTTTGAAAATAGATGGAGTATAATTAAGTTATCATATGGCGCTGCCGCGCCGCAAAAAAAGGGAGTTGTACGCTATGAGCATAAAAGTTGGCATCAATGGCTTCGGACGCATCGGCCGTCTGGTTTTCCGTGCGGGAATCGACCGGGAGGACATCGAGTTTGTAGGGATCAACGACCCCTTCATGACCCCGGATTACATGGCCTATATGCTGCGCTATGACACCATGCACGGTCAGTTCCAGGGTACCATCGACTACACGGAGGATTCCATCATCGTCAACGGCAAGCGCGTGAAGTTCTTCGCCTGCATGGATCCCAAGGACATCCCCTGGGGGCAGGCCGGCGCGGAATATATCGTGGAGTCCACCGGCGCGTTTACCACCACGGAAAAGGCCTCGGCACACCTGGCCGCCGGGGCGAAAAAGGTGGTCATCTCCGCCCCCTCCGCCGACGCCCCCATATTCGTCATGGGCGTCAACCATACAGTGTATGACCCGGGGATGACCGTGGTGTCCAACGCCTCCTGCACCACCAACTGCCTGGCCCCCATCGCCAAGGTTCTGCACGACAACTGGGGCATTACCGACGGCTTGATGACCACCGTTCACTCCACCACCGCCACCCAGAAGACGGTGGACGGCCCCTCCAAGAAGGACTGGCGGGGCGGCCGGGCCGCAGCGGGCAATATCATCCCCTCCTCCACCGGCGCGGCCAAGGCCGTGGGCAAGGTGATCCCCTCCCTGAACGGCAAGCTGACCGGCATGTCCATGCGGGTGCCCACCCTGGACGTGTCCGTAGTGGATTTGACCGTCAACCTGGCTAAGCCCGCCAAGTACGCCGACATCTGCGCCGCCATGAAGGCCGCCGCCGAGGGCGAGCTGAAGGGCATCCTGGGCTACACCGAGGACGCCGTGGTCTCCAGCGACTTTTTGGGCGACACCCGCACCTCCATCTTCGATGCCAACGCCGGCATCGCCCTGACCGACACCTTTGTCAAGGTGGTCTCCTGGTACGACAATGAGATCGGCTACTCCAACAAGGTGCTCGACCTGATTGCCTACATGTACGGGCAGGACAACAAGTAAAGGTTCCCATTCAGCAAATAAAAAAGGGGCGTCCGAGGCCGTCGGACGCCCCTTTTGGCCTCTCTCCGGGCCGGGCCGTGTTTTGCGCGGCCCGGCCCGCTCTGTATGGCCGGATGAACGCTCTGCCCCCGCTGCTGCGGGGACGGGGTTTACTGCATATTGTTCTCGTAGGCCTCGATCATCTTCTTGACCATCTGGCCGCCGACGGAGCCGGCCTCACGGGAGGTCAGATCGCCGTTGTAGCCCTGCTTCAGATTCACGCCCACTTCCTGGGCGGCCTCCATCTTGAACTTATCCAGGGCCTCGCGGGCGCTGGGGACCACAGGCTGGTTAGAGCTCTTGGAATTTGCCATCTCTCAACACTCCTTTCCGATGTTCGGGCCGTTCCGGCCCGGGCAGCCCTCCGCGCGCGCCAAACGCGCCCGTTTTGGATTGCCTGAGCATAGTTTGTTCCGGCGGAAAATTTATATGTTGCAGTTTTCTTTCCTGCCCTGCGCAATGTTTCCATCAAAAAAAACTGTTGCTGATTTCATGATCTGTCGCTGAGTTGCTCACATGAGCTGTCCCCAGATTGCTCAACTCGCTGTCGCTGCACTGTCAGGTTTTTACCGTCCGGAGAATGCCCCGGACGACGCACCCGCTGAACGTCAGCTCGTTAATTTGCCTGTGTGAGCATCTCATGCTCCACTACAAACTTTATGGAACCTCTAATAACTAGGGCTTGCTGAAAAACTCCGAGAGTCACGGATGACAATGAATAATATTCAAAACAAGTACAGGCGAAGGGAAACTTGTTGCCTAAACTGCTGCAAATGATTCGTCTATCTATACAGAATGAGGAAATGTTGATATTCAAGTATGTATAATATTCGTGTTTGAATTGTAGCCGGATGCAGGTTTGCAGGGCCAAAACTGGGGTATAGCGGTCTGCTTCCCCTATTTTGGGGGCATTTCGAAATTCAAAAATAGCGAGAGTTAAAATTTTTCTGCTCAATATTCACTGTATTTCTTGGTTTGTTAACGAATTTTCGTACTTATCAGAGTTTTTCAGTAGACCCTATTTAGCGAGGCACAGAAAATGTAAAATAATCCCGTGTAGTAGAACATTGAAAAACTACGGTTATAAATTTTGCGCTGCTTCGTGTGAGGACAGATGGTCGCCCATTTTTTGTAGGGGCGCACCTATGTGTGCGCCCGAGACGGTGGCATAACCCGGCCCATTCCGATAGTATGATGTATCACTTGCACCAAACGGTACAGTGGACAGCACGTTGACGGCAAAATCGATTTTCGTGGTTTCATCATTATGTTGATTGAAAAATTCTTCTGTTTTCGCTATAATAACATTGGTAGTTTTGCAACTATAATCTGACGGGCAAGACAGGGGTAAGGTATTATGGCAAAAAAAGAAGCAAATTTTGATTTATACATACATGACTTGCTGGTTGAAGCTGGTATACAGGCCGACACACAAGGCAGCAACATCATGGAGATTAACAACGCATTAAAAACGGCGTCAAAACATCAGACGGGCAAAGCAGGTTTCCCTGAATATACCGCTGTTGTTAATGATTTTGTGCTTGTTATGGAAGATAAAGCAGACCGGGCGAATTTGTGCCTGAAAGAAAATGACGGTACTATTTCGTTGACCGTACAGGCCACAAAAGATTATGCCGTCAATGGAGCTTTGTACTATGCACAGCATATATTAGAAAAAACGGCATATAAAAAGGTATTTGCTTTTGGAAATGCAGGTGACAGCAAACATCACATTTTACAACCTGTTTATGTAGATGAAAACGGCTATAAATGGCTTCCAGAGGTTCAGACTTTTGAGAATTTTTCTAAAAACTATATTTTAGAATACTATAAGCGTCTTGTTTTAGAAGAAACACCGCCGGAAGATATAGAACTTGCCGATATATTGAAAAAAGCCAAAGAACTACATGAATATTTGCGCAATTATGGCGGCTTGGGTGAGGATGAAAAGCCCCTTGTTGTTTCTGCAATTCTGCTTGCCTTACGCGAACAGAAATATGGTTTTAATCTGGCGCAATTAACTGGAGATGTACTTGAAAACAATACAGACGGGATTATCCTATATCAATATCTTGAAAAGAATTTACAACGTGCAAAGGTTGCCCCGGAGGTCAAAAAAGCGCGTGTTTTGAATCAGTTCACACTTATAAAGGATAGGCCGCAATTAAACACTGTCCGTGCGGATTTAGGAAAAACACCATTGAAATTTTTTGCCGAATACATCAACGACAATATTTTCAAAGCGATTATTTCTAATAGCCGTGAGGATTATTTGGGGCGCTTTTATGGTGAATTTGTTTCCTATTCAGGCGGAGACGGACAGGCTTTGGGCGTTGTTCTTACTCCACGGCATATTACGGAACTGTTTTGCGAATTGGTGGACTTAAAGCCAACGGACGTTGTATTTGAAATTCCCACTCAACTTTTAATACAATTTGGCGATAGCTTATGTGCCTGAGTTC